>DAOPIV010000040.1:0-9599 GCA_035399325.1 Clostridia bacterium
GTATGTGATGACGGGAATCAAAGAGTTTTTCAATGCGTGTTTAAACAAAACTTTACTTCTTGATACGCCTTTCGCTCTTGCCGTGCGTATATAGTCTTGTCCTAGCACGTCAAGCATACTTGACCGCTGTAAACGAGTGATATATGACATAGGATAAAGCGAAAGAGTAATAATAGGCAAAACTAAACCGCCTGCGGTTGCACCGTTAGCGGGGAACCACGGCAGTTGAACACAAAATACAATCAATAATATAGAGGCGACAACGAAAGATGGCGTCGCAACGAACGCTGTCGTAATGACTTGGATAAATTTATCTAAAAACGAGTCTCTTCTTACTGCCGCTAACGAACCTGCGCATATGCCTACCACAATGGCGAGCAAAGCGGCTGTTAGACCGAGTTTTGCAGATACAGCAAAACCACGTCCGATGATTTCAGCACATGTCTGACCACGGTTTTTGATAGATGGACCAAAGTCAAAATGCAAAATATCGTTTAAGTAAATAAGATATCTTTCTCCTATGGGCTTGTCTAGTCCATATTTTGCTTCCAGAGCAGCTTGTACTTCGGGAGTGATAGCCTTTTCCGAAAGAAACGGGCCGCCTGGTATCGCATTCATAGCGAAAAACGTAATAGTTATTATCAAAAATATTGTTACAATAGCCAACAATATGCGTTTGATAATGTACGCCACCATTTTAGAATTCATTCATTATCTCCTAGTAAGCTTTATATAAAGTTTGAGCATGTCAAACTTGTAGAGTCCAAAAAGGCGAAAAATCGCCTTACCGTCCTCTCGACGGCAAGGCGTCGATCAATTCATAGTTTTCGCAAAAACTGTAATTTGATGTACGTTTTTTTAAGCCTAACACAATTGATTTTCAATGTCAATATGCGTCTAAAAAAAAATTGTCGATTTTGACACTTTTTTACACAAAAAGCCTTATTTTTTGGATGTTTTCGCTGATTTTTTGCGGACGGACAAGATAAAAAATCAAAAATTCTTACACTCTATTTTTTTGCTTTTGTGCTGCAAAATGTCATTATATTGTACTCGCGCATTTTGCCTTCGCCGTCAGTATCTCCGTAAATATCAACCAACGTAAAGCCCGCTTTCAACTGTCCTCCAATCTGCTCTTCAATAGTATGTGAAAACTGTATGCCCCAGTCTTTTTCAAGGCTTTCCTTATAAAGATTTTCGTCTTCCAGCGGATTAAAAGGAAGTTTGCGTTCAAGAACTCCGTTGTCATCAAATGCGTAAGCCAGCCCCATATCCAACCCCGCAAGCAAAACACCGCCTTTTTTTAAGACCCTGTAACACTCTTTCCACACGCTTACAACGTCTTGAATGTAGCAGTTTGATACGGGATGAAAAATAAGATCAAATTCTTCGTCGGCAAAAGGCAGCGGTTTTGTCATATCTCCCCTAACCGTTTTTAAATTCAGGTTTTCTCTTTTTGCAACCATAATGTCGTTATCTAGTTGTTTTTGCGAGTAATCAAAAGTCGTGCAGTCTGCACCCATTGCCGCAAACAATGGCATCTGCTGTCCACCGCCTGATGCAAGCCCTAATATTTTTACGCCTTTCATATCGGCGGGAAACCAATCCCTAGGCACTTCTTTAATCGGTGTCAAAACGACTTTTATTTCGCCCTTTTTGGCTTGCGCTATTTGTTCGGGCGAAACAGGCCTTGCCCATATCCACCCGTCTTCATTCCATTTGTCAATAATTTTCGAATTCACATCAGTGTATTTCATTAGCTTTTCTCCGTAAAAAATATTTTGCTTTTATACAATTTACTTTAACATTTTTCTAAATTAGTTTCAATAATATTTATAATTCAAAATCAAAATAGAAAATTTATTTTAAAATCATATATTTACAGTTCAAAAAAACTGTGATATATTTATACTAAAGATTGATTTTTGTAATATGTATAAGGAGGTAAGGTAAATGATATTAAAAAAAAATAACCATTATTTCATTGATTTTAATATTTCTAATTAGTAATATCGTTGGTTGCACTCCTGAGCAATCTTCAACTCAGTATATTCAGTATATTTTGGATGAAACAACCGAGTTAGCAATTAAAACAGCTTATGTCAATTATTGGGTTGGTAAGGCAGAAGAAGACGGTAAAACATCAAACATTACTATATCGGATGTAAATATAAAGAATTTTTATTGCGTCTATAACGGCAGCGCGGTGGTAGAGATTTATGGCGATGTGTGGGCGAATATTGCGGTAATAGGATATGTTCAGGTGGCTGATAAAACGTTTATTTACGGCGGATTAAAAATTACAGTGTATAATTCGGGACAAAGATATGATCTTCCCGAAGCATACGAAATGGGACTTTTATCAAAAAAAGATCTCAAAACAATAATTGAAAAAAATAAAAATTTTTATCCTGATTTGTATCTAAATCCGCCCTCGTCCGTAATCCCGTAATAATTTCATGTTATTATAGACAAAAAATGCCGAGTGTTAGTCGGCATTTTTCTTTAATATTTTGTCTATTTTCCGTCTCTTTGTTTGATGTAGTCTATGTATTGCATATATACGTCTTGCGGCAAAATTGCCAAATCGCCTTCGCCTTTAAATGCAACATCGTCAATAGCGAAAAGTCTTGCACGCTGACCATAAGTAAAATTGACTACTGCGTTAGCATTGTAAGCCGCCGCTTCTTGGCACATTTTCTTTTTTATGTCGTTCAATGATTTCAGTTGCGCACCAATGACAAAACTCATATCACATTTTATATGGCGTAAAATTCTTGCGTTGTCGTCTCCGCCTTCTATAAAAATAACTTTGTCATAAACGGTTTTATAACCCATAATTAAATATCTCTTTCCAAGAGCGTGATAAACTCGTCACGCATACCACCAATAACAGCGGGAACAGATGCCGTAGCGCAAGTAATTACTCTCCAGCCTTGCTGTGCATACGCATTGATAGCTTCTTCAAGTTTTTGCGGGTCAAATTTTCCCGAAAACCATTTGTCTTTTTGCGTCAAAATTTTGTATTCTTTCATAAAAAATCTCCTTTTTGTCTTTACAAAATTATATATGCAGTAATATTTAAAGTCAATACTAAATTTTTAAGTAGCACCGAATTTTATATATACCTTATTCATCAACGTAAGGTTAGAAATAATAGCGCAAGGGTAATTTAAATTGCAAAAAAACACTTATAGCTGCATGTTTTTTAAATTATATTTTAAGAAAGAACATTTTTTGGCTTTATTGATTTTATGATAAAATGGAAGATGATGACTATGACAAATGCAAAAACTATTCCCGCAAGCATAGCTGAATTAGCTGAAACTGTCCCATTTGTAGTCACATAAGTTCTATCATATTGCGGGTCCAGAGTAAACATCTGAGCGACCATATAATCAAAGATAAGCAGTATATTTCTGAAGCCTATTACCAGAATCATTTTTGCGTCTTTTTTTAACACAAGCGCAAAAATAAAAACTACAATTATCATAACCAAAATTAAAACAGCCGAAGCGATAAGAGTTCCCATTGAGCGTAAAAAGCAAGCGCCCGCTGCAATTCCCGTCAAGATATGAACTATATTAAGTTTTGCAATCGTTCGGTTGCCAAAAAGCGACTTGTCTGCTAACACTGCGATCTGACGAATAAGTGTAGCGGCAAGCAATGCTACCAAAAAAACAAGTAAATACTTTCTTAAATCGAAAAGATAATAAGATAGAAGAAACGTTAAATCGCCCCAATCTTGCAAGACAAGTGGGATACAAACAAGTAGAACAGCTGTGGCGGTGAATAAACTTGCAAAACAGTAATTAAATTTCGCGTTTTTTATTCCGGCTCGAATTATTTTATTCGACTCATCCAATACCTCATCATTATTTTCGGTTTCACGCAACTTGAAGCATGCGATCAAAATAACAATCACGCTTGCAAGCACGCATATCGACGCCACACAGATTGCGGTAATAGGTCTTATAAAAGCTAATGTAATGCCGAACATAAGAAGTACACCCAAAACCGATAACCCGATTGAAACAATAGCTAAAGATTTAAATTTTGTTAATTCGCGGTTCGCCAATGCTCTAACTTGTTTTTCTTTTTTTTGTTCCGTTTTCACACAATCAAGATTAGATATACGTCCACCGCTGAGCAATTCGTCAGTTGTTATGTCAAATATTTCCGCAATCGCTGGAATTAACATCAAGTCGGGTGCGCATTCTTCACGCTCCCATCTACTTACGGCTTTGTCAGAAACATTAAGTTTTTCGGCAAGGTCACGCTGTGTCAACCCGTTCGCTTTTCTTAACGCGGCTATAAAACCGCCCATAGTTTTTTTCTCCATAATCAAATTTCCTTTTTGCGTTAATTTTTTCTTTGTTAATAACATTCTACTGTATAAAGAGAGAAAAAAACAGCCCCCAGTCCGAAAATTTGTCTACTATAGCGAGAATTTTCATGTATTCCTTATGATTAAAATTCAGATTTTTAAATAATTTAATTTTAACTTGTTTGTTCTCACGCCCTCGTAGCAAAATTTGCAAAACGAAGTCAAGAAACGAAAAAAGATGCGTACAGTTACGCACCTTTTTTCGTGACTCAAAACGAGCCTTGCATATTGGCGGAGAGGGCGGGATTCGAACCCGCGTGGGGACAAGTCCCCAAACTGATTTCGAGTCAGCCCCGTTATGACCACTTCGATACCTCTCCAAAATTTTATTCGAATTTTCCCGATGTTTTGCGATATTAGTTTTTTCTGTTTTTGCTGGTTTAATCAAAAATTTTGTCCTTATCTTTTTACTTTTATGTTGAAAAAAAATAAAACAAAAGACCGCTCTTTGCAGCCTTTATATTATGGTTTATAAGCGTTTTTTTGTCAAGAAAAAACATTTAATCTATTCTTTTGGAACAACCATCTTCCGTTTTTCAAAATAACATAAACTCAAGCCCTTTGGCAAAGTATTAAAAACTCTTTCTAAGTCGCTACCTACGCTTTCGTGGCTGTGACTGTCGGAATTTATCGTTACATATTTTCCTCCACGGTCACGATAATATTCCACCAAATCCATAGACGGACAAGGCTCATTAAGTCCCATACGCAAAGTGGATGTATTTATTTCCAAAACTATGCCGTTTGCAATACATAAATCAATTACTGTTCGTGATTTTTCGTAATCTATTTTAAAGTTGCGGAAAAATTTTTTTGGAAAATCCAGATGCGCAAGAACATCAAATCCGCCTTTTTTTGCCATATCTATAAGTCTGTCATAATACATTGTCGACATTTGGTCGGCGGTGATCTTGCCAATATAGTGTAAATCGGCAGGCTCATGCACCGAACCTATTATCATATCGTATGGGTATTCGGACAGAATCCGCTTGTAATCGTCTTTATAAATATTCGGCTCCGCAAATTCCAAACCCAAAAGCATTTTTATTTTTGTTCCATATATAGATTTGAGATTTTCAAATTCTTTGATTCTGCCGTAAAAATCAAATTTCAACAAACTATAAAAAGGCTCAGCTATATCAATATGGTCGGTAAAACATATTGCGTCAAGCTTTTTATCTATCGCAGTTAAAATCACGTTTTCCATTGTCTCATTAGAGTCAGGCGAATATTTAGTATGAATATGAAGGTCTTGTTTGAACATTTTATCTCCGCATAAAAAATACGATTTTGATAAAAAAATCATACCAAACTGCGGTAGGTTTTGTCAATAAAACCTTTTACTGCGTATCGGTTTTATTTTTTGGTTCTTCTTTTTCTTTTACTAGATAATTTAGTATTTTTCTAGGCAAATCTCTGTTTGGAGTATAAATGCGTTGAAAATCGGCGTAAGGATATGGATAACCGTAGTTATCGCTGCCCACTTCAAAAGTAAAAGCGGGAATGCCCAGTTTTTCTATACACCAGTCCTTATAACCGCCCACACTCCCCGTGCCGTCGTCCAACCTATACCCAAGCTGATTGGCAATAGCTTTTGCAAGTCTGTAATCCCGCCATAAAGCGGATTTGTTCTGCCCAAATCTCCAATACACTATTTCACCTTTAGTGTGATATGACAAAGTACAGAGTGGTTTTGCGGCGGTTGTAAAACGAACTAAATTTAATGTTTCAATTTCACTGTTTGGGGATTTTCCGACATAATTTGCCGGATGCGGATAAAATACATTTTCTTTGCCTTTCGACCATTTTGCGTCAAAGTTCACATTTATATCGACACCGTTAGCGTTGGCTTTCCACATACTAAAATCATTACTTCCATTTATTTCAAGTAATCTCGCACGGGTTTTTTTATCGGAAATCCACGACAATCCTTCTTGACAAATACGGACGCCGTCAGGGTTTGACATTGGTATAAAATATATTCCTCCCCTAAGCAACAACTCGGGTCGTTTTACCAAAAATTTTGCTTGATTGATGACCAAAAGAGAGGTTATATGTTCTCTTGCGTGTATTGCACCTTGGACAATAAGATTGTTTTTACCTTTTTCGCCCACAAAAACATATGGCACTCTAAGTCCCAACGAGCTGTCTCCAATGTTGCCTGTTTCTACACCCAACGCATTAAATTTGTCTATTTCTTCCAGCAAATCGGAATATTTATACAAAGCCACCCTCCCCAAAAAACATATTATTAGTTTATGCTTTGGGGCTTGCAAGTGTGTATTTGATATGATATACTTTATAAAGCCTTTTGACGGCAAACATTAAATTTTTCAATTATTTTTCTTTTCATCTTGTCAAAAAATTACATAAGGATTTATAAAAAAATAGCTTTACAAAAAAAATAAGGAGTTATCATGAAAAAAAGCGTGTCTGATTTTGTTGCGTTTTGCGCCGACCTTATGCAACCCGAAAAAACGGTTTGGATTGACGGCAGCAAAAGACAAATCGACGAATTGAACAAAACAGCTGTTTCCACCCAAGAATTTGTAGCTTTGAACAAAGAAAAACTTCCAAACTGTTTTTTGCACCGCTCCGCCCCAAACGACGTTGCGAGAATCGAAAGCAGAACTTTTATTTGTTCACGCACAAAAGAACAAGCAGGACCAACCAACAACTGGATGGAGCCCAATGAGGCTTACAAGCTTTTGTCGGATATTTCCAGAGGTTGTATGAAAGGAAGAACAATGTATGTTATTCCTTATTCCATGGCACCGATAGGAAGTCCTTTCGCAAAATATGGTATAGAAGTAACGGACAGTATTTATGTGGTTACAAGTATGACCATAATGACACGAGTTTCAAATAAAATTTTAGACGTTATCGGCGATGACTTTGTCAGAGGTATTCACAGCAAAGCCGAGCTTGATGCGGAAAAAAGATATATATGTCAGTTTCCTCAAGACAACACAATTTGGTCCGTCAACAGCGGTTATGGCGGCAATGTGCTGCTTGGCAAAAAATGTTTTGCTTTGCGTATAGCTTCGAACCTTGCACGAGACGAGGGCTGGCTTGCGGAGCATATGCTTATTGTCGGCATCACCCGCCCCGACGGCAAAAAATACTATATTGCGGGCGCATTCCCTTCCGCATGCGGAAAAACAAATTTGGCAATGCTGATACCGCCAAAAGAATATCTGGAGCGAGGCTACAAAGTTGAAACTATAGGTGACGATATCGCTTGGATTAGGGTGGGTAAAGACGGAGCATTGTACGCCGCAAACCCCGAATACGGATTTTTCGGCGTAGCACCTGGCACTAATATGAAAACCAATGCCAACGCAATGCTTTCGTGTCAAAAAGACAGTTTGTTAACCAACGTAGCTCTTAACCCCGCTGACGATACCGTATGGTGGGAAGGTATGTCCGAAGCACCCGAAACATTGATAGACTGGACAGGCAAACCTTGGCACAAAGGTTCTGAAACCAAAGCGGCTCATCCAAACAGCCGTTTCACCGCCCCTATTGTAAACTGCCCGTGTCTTTCTCCGGAATTTGAAAATCCCCAAGGGGTCAAACTTTCCGCAATTTTGTTCGGAGGCAGACGAGAAGACACCGTACCGCTTGTCTATGAAGCAAAAAACTGGGAACACGGCGTTTTTGTCGCAAGCGTTATGGCAAGCCAAACAACGGCGGCGGCAGCCGGAGCAGTCGGAGTTTTGCGTAGAGATCCCTTTGCAATGTTACCGTTTTGCGGTTACAATATGAACGATTACTTTGCACACTGGCTCAGCATAGGTAAAAATTTGAAAAACGCACCAAAAATCTTTAACGTGAACTGGTTTCAAAAGAAGAACGGACGTTTTTTGTGGCCGGGATTCGGCGACAATATGCGGGTTATTGACTGGATCATAGATAGATGCGAGGGAAAGGAATACGGAACGCAGACACCTATCGGAATTGTTCCAAAGTCCAGTGAAATCAACCAAGAAGGATTAAATATATCGCAGGAAGACTTGGAACAAGTATTAAATGTAGACAAAAATCTTTGGGAAAACGAAGTGTCCGATATTGAGCGTCACTATAAAAAATTTGGCAGCAAACTTCCCAAAGAACTTAACAAACAACTTAACGAATTAAAACAACATTTACAATGAAATTTGAAAAAGTACCAAAAACTCAATATATCGCAGACGGCGGACAAAACTATGACGACATAATTTTACCCCTTCGGGCAACAAGCGGTTCTGCAGGATACGATTTTTTTCTTCCTGCAAAACTCACGCTCCCTATAGGTGAAAAAATTACCGTACCTACGGGCATACGTTGCAAACTTGATAACGACTGTTTTTTGGCTGTTTTCCCAAAAAGCGGTTTGGGGGTAAAATATCGCCTCAATCTAGCAAATACTGTGGGTATTGTTGACAGCGATTATTACAATGCAAAAAACTTTGGACACATTCTAATCACCCTTGTCAATAACGGAGACCAAATAATAGAACTAGACAAAGGCAAAGCTTTTGTTCAAGGAATAATTATGTCGTTTTATAAAACCGAAGATGATGAAGCTTGTGAAAAACGAGTGGGTGGACACGGAAGCACAAATAAATGATTTATCAAATAAAAATACGGATAAAAATCCGTATTTTTTTTTAAAGAAAATTTTTGTTGCGAAATATAAAAGGAGCTACAAAAGCTCCTTTGAAACCTAATCATTATTTTTATTTGTACTGGTTGTTATAAACTTTGCATAAACCGACGTATCTTTACTTATTTTTTCGTCAAAGTCAAATTTTCTTGTCAAACTTTGATTTTCATACCAGCCCTCAAAAACATATCCTTCTTTTGTGGGGTTGACTGGACGGTTTGTTGTCTTACCTGAATTTACAGTCATTGTATTGATTAGCTTGCCGTTATCATAATAGCTGACCTTATATGTCCGAGCGCAACCTGTATAAACCGCCAAAACAAATACAAGACACAATAAAATTAAAATCGCTTTTTTAAAGTTTTTCATTTTTTCTACCTCCTTTTATTATTAGTATTATTAAAAATAATTTTTCTATTTATCCACCATAACATCGACAGAAAACCTTATCTTTTCAAAAACATTTTCCTGAGCTTGTTGATAAGTCACCCATTTTTTCCCATATTTTCGATAAAACTGATTGCTAACTCCCAAATAATCGCAGTTTGTCTGCGTCACTTTGGA
>DAOPIV010000041.1:0-1079 GCA_035399325.1 Clostridia bacterium
TAGTGATATATTGTTAGGGATACCTAATTTTTTGTTATTTGTTCGGTTGACAAATGGGTTTCGTGTGTTATACTAGGTTAAGTATGAAATGTGATTTTCACTTACATTCAACCGTTTCTGACGGACAGCTTACGCCATCTGAGGTTGTGGAGCGGGCAGTGGTAAGACAGCTTGATGCAATCTCTTTGACAGACCATGACACGATAGCGGGTCTTACTGAAGCCTTGGAAAAAGGCAAAGAGCTAGGAATGCGTGTTTTGCCCGGCATAGAAATGAGTTGTTTCGACGTGACCGAAGTTCATGTTCTTATTTATAATCTGGATTATCTAAATGCGGATTTACACAAAAAATTGGAGTATGTAAACGAATTGCGTCGTGCCAGAAACTATATGATAATGGAAAAACTTAATGGTTTCGGTATAAAAATAGACCTTGACAATATATACCGTAACGCCAACGGAAAAACCGTGGGCAGACCCGATATTGCAGACGAAATGGCAAAATCGGGTTATTCGTCGAGCCGTCTTGACGCTTTCGAGGAATACTTGGGAGTGGACAAAAAAGCATATGTACCCGCAATTAGGCTAACACCTTGTCAAGCGATAGAGCTTGCGCACGAGTTTGGAGGCAAGGCTGTTTTGGCTCATCCGAAAAACTTGAAAATGGCGCAACATACATTGGCGGATTATCTTCATTCTTTGGTAAGCTGCGGTATCGACGGTATTGAAGCCGACTATTTTTCCCATACTACCTACGAGCGACAGTTTTACAAGTCTTTGGCGGATAAATACAAACTCATCGTAACAGGCGGAAGCGATTTTCACGATTTTTCGCACGGCGGTGAAGAATTTTTCTCCCCAAACAAGCTAACAAGAAAAATATTACAGCTCGGGGAATGACCGAAATTGAAAAAAGCCGTATTTCTTTCGCTCACAATTATTATGATTGTGAGCTTTTTTATACCTGTTTATGCCTTTGCTGAAAACTATGATGCAAATTTTGTTTTTTTGTGGCAGGGGAAAGAATATAAATACAGCCTTATGGAAAATATATCTGATTTAGACCAAACTCAGATTAAC
>DAOPIV010000041.1:1179-9589 GCA_035399325.1 Clostridia bacterium
ATATAAATACAGCCTTATGGAAAATATATCTGATTTAGACCAAACTCAGATTAACTACAGGGCCGTATATCGGTCGTTACGCTACAAAAAAATCCGTGCCGACGAGTTAATTTCGGACGGATTTTCAAAAAAACAGGTACTGTGCTATATCTTCCCAAATATTAACAAAATTTTTGAAAAAGCTGAGCAAAAGATAACTATCAAGCCGAAAAACGCTTCATTTTCCGTAAAAAACGGAACTGTAAATTACGTTTCTCATATTGACGGACAGAGTATAAATTACGACGCTTTATATGAATCCATGTTTTTTGGTAAAAGAAAAATTGAGTTTCCAGTAAATATTATTGAGGCGAAGTTTAACCTTGCACAAGCAAAGGCTGTGACTGATTTGAGAGCAAAATTCTCGACGTCTTTTGCCTCTTCCGGTCCTAACCGCAGTTTTAACGTTGCAAAAGCATTGAAAGCTTTTGACGGATTAAAAATTTGTGTTGGTGAAAGGATTAGTTTCAATTCCGTAACGGGGGAACGCACAGCAAAAAACGGATACAAAATGTCAAAAATTATCCTCAACGGCGAATATGTTGACGGTGTTGGCGGCGGTGTTTGCCAAGTATCTTCCACTCTATACAATGCTTTGCTTCTTTCGGGGGTAGACGTAGTTTATCGATGCAGACATACGCTTGTGAGCGGATATGTTTTGCCGGGCTTTGACGCTATGGTAAACAGCTCGTCAGCAGACTTGATTTTTGAAAACAACACTGGGGCGGATATTTATATTTCCACTACATCAAGCGGAAGAAAAGCTTCCTTTTATATTTTTGGAGTCGCAAACCCATATGAAATTGAAAGAAAAAGTATCGAGCTAAAGCGTGAGCCTCCGCAGGAAAACATAATTTTTGATACAGAAAAAAAATACACAGATAAGGTTTTTTATGACGATGAAAGTTTTGTTTTGACACATGGCAGTGATTTTGTAAAAGCCGAAGCGTATTTGATATATATTAAAAACGGGAAAGAAGTAAAACGCAAGCTTTTGCATACCGATACCTATTCGACTTCGCCTAGAGTAGTGGTAAAAGGAACGGAGAAAAGACCGCCTTCTTCCGAGTTAAAAAAAGATACGGCTGAAAAAACTTTTAATATAGAATAAAAAACATTTTTAACGACTATTTTACTGTATTTTCTTGTTTCTATTTTATTTTATTTGCAGTTATTAGATAAACGGTTTTTGCAATATCGCTTGTAATATTTGGGCGGTTATTGTATAATTTAGTTTAACAAAATTCTAGGAAAAAGATTGATGCCACAAGACACTAAAATTAAAGGCAGAACACTGCCAAATAATCGCGAAGCGGAGCAATCGCTTTTGTCGTGCTTGCTCGTGGATGGCGACCTTGCTGTGGAAATTGTACCGACGCTAACTGCGGACGATTTTTACGCTCAGTCTCACAAGCAAATTTTTACCGCTATGCAGGAAATAAACCGAAAAACAAACCCAATAGAGCTTTCCACACTTACCGATCAGCTTGAACGAAGCGGAATGATGACGGCGGTGGGAGGAATGAACTATTTGGTAACATTAAGCACGCTTGTTCCGTCTTCGGCTAATTACAAATATTATCTTGATATTATAAAACGCAATTCGGTTATGCGTAGGCTCATTCACGAATGTTCGGACATTATTACCGAAGCTTATACATCGGAAGACGGCGAAAAAACCGTTTCGCTTGCAGAAAAAAAGATTTTTGACATAAATCAAAACAATCTCAGCGGTGCAATCACGCCTTTATCTGAGAGCGTTGCGGAAGTTTTTAAGCGTGCGGAAAAAATGCAAAATGACCCGAAGAGTTTTCGTGGCGTTATGACGGGATTTCGTGATTTTGACAAAAAAACAAACGGTTTCCAAAAAGGAAACTTGATTATACTAGCGGCTACCACAGGTGTCGGAAAATCCGCAATGGCTGTAAATATTGCCGAATATGCAGGCAAGACAGACAAAGTCATAGCGTATTTTTCGCTTGAAATGCCAAAAAGAGAAATTGCCCAAAGACTACTTAGCTCGCTTTCGGAAGTGTCAATGACAAAAATGACAACGGGCAAACTTGACAAAGAGAGAGACTGGGCAAGACTATGGGAAGCGGCGGAATTAAGTACAAAAATGCAGATATACATAGATGATTCGTCAGTCACCACTCCAGCGGAAATACGCTCAAAATGCCTGAGGATTCAAGCAAAATACGGATTGGATCTCGTTATTGTGGACTATTTGCAGCTTATGTCGCTTACAGGAAAAAAGGTCGAAAATCGACAACTTGAGATAGCGGAAATCACTAGAAATTTGAAAATCATAGCCAAAGAACTGGACGTTCCTATTATTGCGTTGTCGCAGCTATCCCGTGAAGCACAAAAACGGAACGTAAAAGACGGCGGTGAACCCGTTTTGTCCGACCTAAGAGAATCTGGCGCAATAGAGCAAGACGCCGATATGGTTTTGTTTATTTACAAAAAATACGACACCCAAGAGCAGCAAATGGACACACCTATCGAAGTTGAGCTTATTATCGCAAAAAACAGAAATGGTCCTACAGACAGAGTCACGCTAAAATGGATAGGCGAACTGGTGCGTTTTGTTAATTTTGACGACAAGCTGGGTAATGGTCAAACTATAAAAGAAGAAAAGACGGATACCTTGGTAGAGCAAACGCCTTTGCCCGAAAACGCTCCCCCAGAAGACAAGGAACAACACCAAAACGAAAATTTGGACTTTTAAAAAAACGTAATATAAGGAAAAATATATAGATATGGCAAACAATTTTATTGAAGAAATTATCGAAAAAGATTTGGCAAGCGGAAAGGTAAAATGTGTTCAGACACGGTTTCCGCCCGAGCCAAACGGATATTTGCACATTGGACACGCAAAAAGTTTGAGCATCAACTTTGGAATGAAAACAAAATATAACGGCAAGTGTATTTTGCGTTTTGACGACACTAATCCTGTAAAAGAAGACACGGAATATGTCAACAGCATACAAGAAGACATAAAATGGCTTGGATTCAAATGGGACGAAGTGGTTTTTGCATCGGACTATTTTGAAAAAATGTACGAAGCGGCAGTTACGCTTATCAAAAAAGGCAAGGCATATGTGTGCGACTATACCGCTGACCAAATTCGTGAAACAAGAGGCACAGAAATAAAACCCGGCACGGAAAGCCCTTGGCGAAACCGAAGCGTGGAAGAAAATTTGGAATTGTTTGAAAGAATGCGTAAAGGCGAATTTGCCGACGGCGAGAAAATTTTGCGTGCAAAAATAGATATGGCAAGCGCAAATATAAATATGCGGGATCCCGTTATTTACCGCATCGTACACGCAACGCACCACAATACGGGCGACCGCTGGTGCATTTATCCCATGTACGATTTTGCACATCCTATCGAAGACGCAGTGGAAGGCACCACTCATTCTCTTTGTTCACTTGAATTTGAGGATCACAGACCTCTTTATGATTGGGTTGTGAATGAATGCGGATTTTCAAACAAACCGCAGCAAATTGAGTTTGCAAGACTTAATATAAAAAATACGATTATGTCAAAACGCTTTTTAAAGCGTCTTGTGACCGAAGGAAGAGTAATGGCTTGGGACGACCCCCGTATGCCGACGCTTTGCGGAATGCGAAGACGTGGATATCCGGCTGAAGCTATACGGGATTTTTGCGAAAGAGTCGGGGTTGCCAAAGCCAATAGCGAAGTTGAACAAACGTATTTGGAAGCGTGCGTACGGGAAAACCTGAACAAAAACGCAGACAGAGTTATGGCTGTGCTTCATCCGTTAAAAGTGGAAATCACCAATCTCGACGAATCGGAAACAGTTTTGATTGAAAACAATCCCAATGCGGAAGAAATCACCCATAGAAAAGTTGTGTTTGGAAAACATCTTTATATCGACCAAAACGATTTTTCTCTTGACCCGCCGCCTAAATATCACAGATTGAAAAAAGACGGATATGTTCGTCTTAAAGGCGCTTATATTATTCATTGCGACGAAGTTGAGTTAAATGAAAACGGCGAACCAGATTTGTTGCGTTGCTCTGTCGTCAGTAACAGCAAAAGCGGTGACGACACAAGCGGACTTAAAGTAAAGGGCGTTATACAGTGGGTAAATGCCGAAACATGTCTAAAAGCGGAAATTCGTCAGCTTGAAAGTCTTTTATGCGATGCAATCGATACAGAAGATTTTGTTGAAAGACTAAACCCAAACAGCATGACGATATTGAATGGATATGTGGAAGAAAGCTTGAAAGGACGCAAAACGGGAGAAAAATTCCAGTTTTTGCGTGAAGGGTATTATTGCGTTGACCGTGACAGTAAGGAAAATAATTTGGTTTTCAACCAAATAGTCGGCTTGAAGGACAATTTTAACAAGTAATTGACATAAGCACGGAAAAATTATATAATCAAGCTAGGAAAATATTGTTATTAGGAAATACTGAATGAAAAACTGTACTAAATGCGGTGAAGTGAATACAACCGATACGAAATTTTGCGTAAAGTGCGGAAACGACACTTTTATTTCCGATGACGATGTAATTTGCCCAAAATGCGGAATGACAAACGTTACTGAGAGTCAGTTTTGTATTGGTTGCGGTGAACCTTTGCAGGACGCAAAAAAAACACAGGTTATGCAAAGTATAAACGAGTCAGCCGAAGCTCACCCACGGGAGATTATTGTCAAAGAACCTATAAAAGACGGCACCACAGTATGTTCTGTCTGCGGCGCAAAATTGCGTGTAAACGATGTTTTTTGCACTAGTTGCGGCAATATTGTTGCTGACAACACGCAAACCAAAGTCATAAAACGCAAGCATTGCCCAAAATGTGGCAAACCAAACGATATAAATTCAGTTTATTGCAGTTATTGTTTCACCGACATTGCAGAGGGCGAAACGGAAGAATATGCTATAGATTTTATTGAAGCGGCGAGAACCGGAGATGAAACTATTAAGCAAGCCGTGCTTATTTCTGCAAGCGGCAAAAAAAGCAGAATATGTCCCAACTGCGGCACAGTTAATGAAATAGAACAGCCGTACTGCGTCAAATGCGGATACAAACTTATTGTTGATTTAGCAAAAAAATATTGTCTTGTATGTGGCACGGAAAATAATTACGACGCAAAATTTTGCGTTAAGTGCCAGTACGCCTTTTCGGGTAAAAATCTTGGACAAATGCAAGCGAGCTGGAAATGCTCTTCTTGCGGCGAACTAAACGACGTCGAAAGCAATTTTTGTTCAAAATGCGGAGTAAAGCGGCAGAAAAGATAAATTTTGGAGGGGGAAATGGGTAATAACAATTTTAACATATGTCCACGTTGCGGAACGGCAAATTCCGCTGTGGCAAAATATTGTTTTCAGTGCGGAGCAGTGCTGAAATCCACTGAGCAGCCTGTGGTATGCGGTAAATGCAACACTGTAAATTCTTCATCTTCCACATACTGCAAATCCTGCGGAGCTGCTCTTTTTGAGGGTAATCATTCAAAAATATGTCCTCGCTGCAAAAGCGTTGCAGCAAGTTCTGCAACAATATGCAGTAAATGCGGATATTCTTTTTCGGGTGCAAGCACGGTTGAGCCTGTGGCTAACCCAAGCGGAACTGTACTGAAACCGCCGAAAAAAATCAAGCCTGTTGCTGTAGGTTCGACAAAAGCTCGGGTTGGCGGAATCATCGGTATGATTTTCGCATTGACTCTTATTTACTTTGTAATGAACCCTACTTTTTTGTATTTTTCCTATGTTGACTTTGGAATATACGCTTTGATAAACGAGGGCGGTCTGACGGGTACCGTGATGAATGGTTATGATATAATAATCAACGCAATCACCAGTATGAGGACAAGCGGAATATGGTCATTTTTAGGTTCGCTTACCGCAAATCAATGGATTATTTACATAGTATTTGTCGTAACAATGATTACTGCGTTTGTGCAATTTTTCATTGGATTGGCACGACTCATTAACGGTCGTATGGCAAAAAAAGTTAACGGGTTTGCTATTTTTATGTTGGTAATGACAATTTTGACTATTATTTATTTGATTTTGTGTCAAAATGCGGAAAACATAGCCGCAGTATCGACGGGAGTAATAAAGACGGTATTTACATCATGGGCTACTATTTCGACGACATATTTAAGACTGTTTTATTACATTATGTCAGGGTACTACCTAGTATTGATAGTCATGTCGGCGGTGTTCCGCAGACCAAAACAGCAAGTTATGCAAATTGGCAGATAAAATACGGCTTAAAACAAATAGTATAAAAAAGACCGATAAAAACAATATCGGTCTTTTGTAAAAGGATATTTTATGAATATAACATCAAATGAATTGAGAAGAAAATTCTTGGACTTTTTCAAAGAAAAAAACCACGCAATTATTGAAAGCGCAAGCTTGATACCCGAAAACGATGCTTCGGTGTTATTTACTACGGCAGGAATGCACCCATTGATACCGTACCTTATGGGTCAAAAACACCCGAAAGGCGCTCGACTTGCAGACGTGCAAAAATGCGTACGCACGGGTGATATAGAGGAAGTCGGAGACAAAAGCCACCTTACTTTTTTTGAAATGCTGGGAAACTGGTCTCTCGGCGACTATTTTAAAAACGAAAGCATTCGCTGGAGTTATGAATTTTTAACTGATAAAAAATATTTGGGCATTAGTCCCGACAAACTTGCAGTTTCGGTTTTTGCAGGTGACGAAGACTGTCCTCGTGACACGGAAAGCGCAGCGATATGGCTTGACTGCGGCATCAAAAAAGAAAATATTTTTTATCTGCCAAAAGCAAATAACTGGTGGATTGCAGGTACTACAGGTCCTTGCGGTCCCGATACCGAAATTTTTTATATAAATGACAACGAACCTTGTTCCGCTGATTGTTCGCCCGCTTGCGATTGCGGCAAATATTTGGAAATATGGAACAACGTTTTTATGCAGTACAATAAACTTGCCGACGGCACTTACGTTCCGCTGTCACAAAAAAACGTTGACACGGGTATGGGACTTGAACGCACGGTTTGCGTTTTAAACGGTTTTAACAGCGTTTATGAAATAGACGGATTCAAAAACGTTGTCGCTCTTATCGAAAAACTTTCGGGGAAAAAATACGGCGAGTCCGCCGACGTAACGAAGGCTATGCGCGTAATAAGCGACCACATCCGCACGGCGACGTTTATTTTGGGCGACCAATACGGCGTAACGCCCAGCAACCTTGACAAAGGTTACGTTTTGCGCAGATTGATAAGGAGAGCTGTGCGTTACTGCCACAGTCTTGAAATGAAAGACGGCGACATCGTTGAAATCGCAAAACTGTATATCGACCAATATAAAGACGTTTATCCCGAACTAAGAAAAAATGCCGAAAAGATAGCCGACGAGCTTCATAAAGAAGAAGAAAGATTTAGTAAAACGCTCGTACAAGGCGAAAAAGCTTTCTTGAAAATAATTGAAAATATACCGACAAAAGAAATAAACGGAAAAACGGCTTTCAGACTTTACGACACGTTCGGTTTTCCTATCGAACTGACAATAGAGTACGCGAAAGAACGCGGTTATACCGTGGACGTCGAAGGTTTTAACGCTTGTTACGCCGAGCATCAGGCAAAGTCAAACGCGGCTAGCGAACAGCATTTTAAAGGCGGTCTTGCCGACGACAGCGAAATGACGACAAAACTTCATACGGCGACGCATCTATTGCAAGCGGCTTTACGCAAAATACTTGGCGACGAAGTAAAGCAAAAAGGCAGCAATATAACGACTGAAAGACTGCGTTTTGACTTTTCTTTCTCCCGTCCGTTAACGGAAGACGAGGTCAAACAAGCGGAGGATATGGTCAACGAAGTAATTACGCAAAAAATCCCTGTCGTATGCGAAGAAATGCCGATAGAAAAAGCGCGCGAAATCGGCGCGATGGGACTTTTCGGCGACAAATACGGCGATATTGTAAAAGTTTACACGATAGGCGAATTCAGTAAAGAAATGTGCGGCGGACCGCACGCGCAAAATACGGGCGACCTTGGAAAATTCGTTATTACCAAAGAGCAATCCAGCTCCGCGGGAGTAAGAAGAATAAAAGCGGAATTAAGATAAATTCAGTAATTAAATTTTAGCTAAATAAAATTTTATTTTTTAATATAGCCGACCATTATTTAGGTCGGTTTTATATTTGGGGAAATTATTTAGTACGGTTTTCCATAAAAAACGCTGATTTTGAGATGAAAAGTGAATTGATAAAAAAACTGAAAAATCTTAAAAAAACACGTTAAAAAAAATGAAAAAAATAGAGAAAATTTAACAAAAAAACTGCTTGAAAATAATTGACATTATAAGCTTTCAATGGTATTATTGAAAAGCTGTCGGTTTA
>DAOPIV010000042.1:0-9585 GCA_035399325.1 Clostridia bacterium
TCTGCCTTACAAGCAGAGGGTCACAGGTTCGAGCCCTGTTGTCCCCACCAAAAAGTAACCCCCGCTCAAATGTTAAATTTGAGCGGGAGTTTTAATTTATATAGATAACTTAAACTTATATAGACCAGCTAGAGCAATATTTTTTTAAGATTAATGTATTGCAAAATTTAAATTACAGATATATAATTTAATTGTCTATAACAATAAAAAAAATAAAGCTGCAAATTAAAGATGGATATTATAAATGATACGATAAGGAGGTAAAAATGACATTATTTGAAATTATAACAGTCATAGTTAGCGGAGGTTCACTTATTATAAGCATTTGGGCAATAATAGTAAATAAACAAAATTCTAATAAAAATAATAGCGTTCTTTTTCACAAAATTAAAGAAATCCTTGAACCAATTTATTCATATGAAAAAAACAATGGTTTTGCATTCGATGCAAGATATATTGATTTAGGTGATTTATATGATTTTGTTTTAGAATTTGACAATTATCATTTTAGTAAAAGAAGAGTCGAAAAAATTTGGAATAAATTAAAGACTCAAATTTCAGCATTTAGAAAAGTTGGAGTTAATATTTTATGCGCTACTAGTAATCCAAATAAAATCAATCCAAGAATTATAGAATCTTATGTATATACTTGGGAAAATGAATATTCATCTTCTGAAATGCCTAAAGAAATTAAAGAAAATATTAAAAATTTAAGAGAAAAATATACTGGAATTTTATTGCAATTACAGGAATTGTTAAAAACATATTCAAAATTATGTAGAGAATATATAAAGAATTAAGAAGAAAAATTTGTTTTTACTTATGCTTTTCTTTTGTAAATTTCTTCATAAATTAATTCGTTATTACATCTTTAATTTCTTCTACGACCAAAGACCCGAATGGATGCATCACATAACGGACGCATCCATTTTTAGTGTGTTTTAGTTTGGCATACTTTTTTGCTAGATTATTTGTTGTTTTATAAAATAGTTCATTCCGCTCAAAACATTAAGTTTTGAGCGGTTTAATTTATGTTAATGAAAATGTTTGAGTATTTCTTACTTTCGGCAGAGTTGAAGTACCCAGAAGGGTTTTGTGACACGGTCACAAATATATTTTTTGTAAAGTAGTAAACTAAAAGTGACGAAAAATGTAGTTTTTTAATTTTGCAAAAATTTTTACGGAGGTTTTTATATGAAAATACTTATTGTTGGAGGAGTGGCAGGCGGAGCTACCGCCGCGGCAAGACTCAGACGGCTTTTTGAAGACGCTCAAATAGTAATGTTTGAGAAAGACGAGTACATTTCTTACGCAAACTGCGGTTTGCCTTATTATATCGGAGACGTTATCAAAGACAAACAAAAACTTCAAGTGCAGACAGTTGGCGGTTTCAGCAAACGTTTTAACGTTGACGTACGCACAAAAAACGAAGTCACGGAAATAGACAGAAAGAACAGGGAAGTAACAGTCAAGGACCTTAACACGGGCAAGGTTTACAAAGAAAAGTATGACAAACTTATTTTGTCATGCGGCGCAAAACCCGTAAAACCGAATATCACTGGATTAAATGAAACTGACAATGTTTTTGTTTTGCGTAATATTCCCGACACATACCAAATAAAAGATTATATTGTTAATAACGGCGTGAAAAAAGCAGTCGTTATCGGCGGAGGTTTTATCGGTGTTGAAATGGCGGAAAACCTCAAAGAAAGCGGAATTGACGTCACTATTGTGGAAAAACTGCCCCAAGTACTAAGACAACTGGACTATGAAATGGCACAGCTAGTGCATCAAGAGCTTTCCGTAAACGGCGTCGGACTTATCTTGGGTGACGGAATAGCAGCATTTGCCGACAAAGGTAAAACAGTGATAACTGAAAACGGCAAAAAAATTACTACCGATATGACCGTATTAGCCATAGGCGTAACGCCCGAAAACACCTTGGCTAAAGGCGCAAGCATAAAACTTGGTGCTCGTGGACATATCGAAGTCACGGACAATTTTAACGTATACGACGAAAATGGCAATGTAGACGATAATGTTTTCGCTATCGGCGATATGATTGAAGTAACGAATGCATTGGACGGCAGCGAATACGCAGTACCTCTTGCGTGGGGCGCAAACCGCCAAGGCAGAATAGTGGCAGACTACATTAATGGTAAGAAAATTAAAAAAAGCACTATTGCAGGCACGAGCGTACTAAAAGTATTCGATTTGGTAGTTGCTTCGACGGGCGCAAACGAAACAATACTAAAACAAAAAAATATTGCGTTTACCGCAATCCATGCGCACAGAGCCAATCATGCAGGGTATTATCCAAATTCAAGCAATATCGCTTTGAAAATGCTTTATGACCAAAAGTCGGGTAAAATTTTTGGCGCTCAGGCCATTGGACGGGAAGGCACGGAAAAACGAATAGACGTTCTTTCCACTGTAATGCGTCTAAACGGCACCGCTTACGACCTAAGTGATTTAGAGCTTTGCTACGCTCCGCCGTTTTCGTCTGCAAAAGACCCTGTTAATATTCTTGGTTATATAGCCGAAGACATTTCCGACGGAGTTTATAAGACAGTTCATCACGACGAAATTGACGAAATCGTAAACAAAGGCGGTCTGCTGCTTGACGTAAGAACTCCATTGGAATACGATAACGGACACATCGAAGGCAGCGTTAACCTGGAACTTGACAATCTAAGGAACAATATCGACAAACTTCCAAAATCAAAAGAAGCTCCGCTATATATTACTTGCCAAGTCGGACAAAGAGCTTACTACGCAATAAGAATTTTGAATGGTTTAGGCTACAATAATATTTACAATCTCACGGGAGGATATTCTACTTACAAAGCTTACAAATATAAACCCACTGTGAAGATGGTTGAAAACAAAGACGGAGGAGACACTCAAATGGGTAATAATATGAAAGAAATCGACGTTACGGGATTGCAATGCCCGGGTCCGCTTATGGCTACCTATAAGGCTTTGAACGAAACGGCGGTAGGAGATACGTTAAAAGTCATTGCCACTGACAGCGGTTTTGGCGCGGATATTGAAAACTGGTGCAAAACTAACGGACACACGCTTTTGGATATGAAAGCGGAAAAAGGAAAATATATCGCTACCGTTCAAAAAGGCGGTAAAGAAAAAAATAACGTTTCAGGAAACTGCGATCAGAAAAACGCCTCGATAGTTGTGTTTAGCGGAAATCTTGACAAAGTTTTGGCTTCGATGATTATCGCGCAAGGCGCAGCGGCACAAGGTAAAGACGTAACGATGTTCTTCACTTTTTGGGGACTTAACGCATTGCGTAAAAATAACCGTGTAAAAGTGAAAAAGAATGCGGTAGAAAAAATGTTTGGCGCTATGATGCCAAGAGGCGCAAACAGATTGCCGTTATCAAATATGAATATGGCGGGTATGGGAAGCGCAATGATAAAGGGCATTATGAAGAAAAAGCACGTCGACAGTTTGCCCGAAATGATAATGAAAGCTCAAGCGGCAGGAGTAAAAATGATTGCCTGCACAATGAGTATGGACCTTATGGGTATCAAAAAAGAAGAGCTAATAGATGGTATCGGTTATGCCGGCGTAGCTACTTATATCAGTCATAACGAAAACGTCGGTACAACATTGTTCATCTAATATTTTACTAAAACAAAAAAAACAGCGTGAAAACGCTGTTTTTTGTTTCGTTTATTATTCGTTGTTTAAAAAAAATCAAATCTTCATATTTGCAAAATTTTTTGCCGTAAGCTAATTAAAAATGATATAATATACGTTGAAAGAAAAGGAGAGATTTTCTATGAAAGCAAATCATGAAGAAATTTTGCGTAATGTAGAGTTTTACAAATATCTTTCACCCGACGAAGAAAAAATTATTGAACAAGGCATCAGAAGCAGGGATTACGCCAAAGGAGAGCAAATCCATGACAGTTCCGCCGGCGGTTGTTCGGGCGTGCTGATTGTTGTCAGCGGCAAAATTCGAGCTTACATACTGTCCGAAGAAGGCAGAGAAGTCACTCTGTATTATCTTGAAAGCGGCGACACTTGTATTCTTTCCGCTTCTTGCGTTATGTCCTGTCTTGCCTTTGAAATGCATATCGAAGCCGAAGAAGACACATCTGTTATCCAAATAATTTCATCGGAATTCGCAAGAGTTTTGCAGAATAATGTGCGTGTGGAAAACTTTGCGTTAAAACTTGCGGTAGACCGCTTTTCCGACGTTATGTGGGCTTTGCAGCAAATATTGTTTTTCAGTATGGACAAAAGGCTTGCGATGTATATTTACAACGAAACATCAAAAACAAAATCAAATGAATTAAACGTAACTCATGAACAAATTGCGAAAAGCCTGGGTTCCGCTAGAGAGGTGGTAACCAGGCTTTTGCAACAATTCCAAAAACAAAAAATTGTGGAACTGTCGAGAGGGAAGATAAGCGTGCTTGACATGAAGAAAATTTCTGATCTATGCGATTAGTCAAGCATCTCTAATAATTTTTGCTTTTGTACAAGACCTACCGATTTGCGATAGACTTTGCCTTGCTTGATGACGACAACGGTAGGAATACTCATTACGTCAAAGTTCATAGCGAGCTGTCTTTCGTTGTCAACATTTACCTTGCAAATTTTTACGTCTTCACGTTCTTCTGCGACTTTTTCCACTATTGGCGCAAGCATTTTGCAAGGTCCGCACCAATCGGCATAAAAATCTATCAAAACGGTTTTTTCGCTTTGCAGTACTTCTTTATCAAAATTTTCGTTTGTAATAACTATGGGTTTCATATGTTTTCTCCTTTTTTATCTTTTTCTTTATTTTAAATAATTTTTGTTTTTTTATCAGTAACTTTGTTACATTTCCTTTTCGTCATAGTTTTTTGTTTTTCGTCAAAAAAACAAACGTTTCTGCCCTTATTAGTATATATATTTTTTTAATATTGACACTTATTAACTAATAACTTATTATAAGGGAGGTAACAGAAAAAATGAAATCTGATTTTGACGGCGGTTTGTTGCAACTTATCGGTTGGCAACTATTGGGAGCTTTATTGACTACCGTTACACTAGGCATTTGTTATCCGTGGGCAATGTGTATGGTGTATGCATGGGAAGCAAAACACACTACTATTGACGGACACAGGCTTGATTTTGACGGAAAAGGCGGAGCTTTGTTCGGGCAATGGATAAAATGGCTTTTGTTAACATTGATAACACTGGGCATTTACGGGCTCTGGGTACCGATAAAGCTCATCAAATGGAGAACGCAGCACATGCACCAATTGAGAGGAGGAAAATAATAAAAGTATGGACGAAAGAAAACTGAGTTACAAACAATTTTTGATACCTGTAGTATCGGTAATTTTAACTTTTGGTATTAGCTTTGTCTTAGCGTTTATGTCGGAGTATCCTGTCATTAAAAATTATACGCTTTTTCAGTGTTTGGTATGGAGCGCAATAATAACGGCGGCTTACACTCTGAGTTGGCTCGTTTTTAGAATAGGCAAGAAAAAAATACCCTATCTTGATCCGCTTTCGTGGATGCTGTCAGTGTTTTTGGGCAATTTACTCATTATGAAAATGACTGATTCTTTTGAGGTTTCTTTAATAGCCGTATATTTTGTTTTGGCTTCGATAGTCGTTTACATAATCAAAAAAACTATTAATGTAATTCCTAAAATCACAAAAGAGTAATACCGACAAAATTCAAAAACAAATAGTATTGCATTAAAAAAAGAGAGCTTGAGACTCTCTTTTTTATCGCTAAAAATTAAAATTTAAAAACCTATATGTAATTTTAGTCTTGTGTCGCTGTATTTTCCTCTATTGTTTCGGCTTCTTTTTTTGCTTTTTCTTTCATCGCTATATCGTTTGTGTCTATTGATTTGCGGAAAACAACAAACTGATCGAACAAAAATTCTGTCACAAAGTTTATTAGCATGTTGATGACTAAAACCAAATATTCGTTCCACAAGGCAGTCTGGGTCAAGAAGTTTACAAAGAGCGTTGAAAGAGGAGTAAACACCGCATAATATCCTAGTACTTTTAGCATTGCGATAGGCACATTGTTTGCGGACTTGAAAGTAAATCTGCGGTTGAAAGTAAAGTTCCAAACTACCGATAAAACCAAGGCGACAAGGTAGCTTATCCAGTAATAATTGCCTTTAAAAATAACCTCGTTTAATAGAGTGAAACTTGCCACTTGAATTATGCCTGCGCTTGCGGAAAACAAAACGAATTTTATAACTCTAACAATTTCTTTTTTTCTAGCTTCTTTTGAGACGGTGTCGTATTGCTTTGAATATTTTGTTTTATAAACAAATCGCATTAAATTTGCTTCAAAAGCAGGCAGATAAATATTTTTATCGCTTTTTAATGTATGCAGATAACAAATGCAAGCCTTTTTGATTATAAGGCAAAGTGCTTCAAGCTCGTCTTGCGTTTTTGCCTTTACTACTGCGCCGACATTTTTTATTATTACTACATTATGCTTTTTGAAAAATTTCTTGTCCGCATTATCTACGACAGGGATTTTTCTTCCCGCAAGCTGGGCAACATCGTCAAGCTGCGCATATAGATAATTTTTGGCATAATTGGCAGTCGTCAAAATTTCAGGGTCTTGCAAAACTATGGAAAAGTCTTCTTGTTCTGTCAACGAATTTTTTGTCGAATCAGCTTTTTCGTTATCTATTTTTATGTTCTCAACTTTTGCCATACACGATTTTTTGCAAATTTTTTCAAGCATGTCCGCTTTTGCAAAAGCATCGTCAGCGTTTTTGCCCACAACGACAGCTCCGTGTTTTTCAATCAAAACGATTTTTGATCCGTTTTCAAAGCATTTTTTTACGTTTTTGGTAAGTTTTTTTGTTCCGGGCAAACCGTATTCCGCAATCCCAATATCGCCGAGTAATGCTTTTTCTTCCGCGCTAAGTTTAATATTTTCTATGCCGTATAAAGACAAAGCCGAAGCATAAATCTGGTGAGTGTGAATGACAAACTCGGCATCGGGGAAAATTTCGAATGCTGCGGCATGAATACCTTTTTCCGAAGAAGGCTTGTGTTTACCGTTACTTTTTTTTGTGATCGGGTCAAACAGCACTAAATCGGCAACTGTCATTTTTTCATAACTTAGTCCGCTTGGGGTGATAATAATTTTTCCGTCTTCACACTTGCAGCTGACATTGCCCCAAGTGCGAGCGACGAGATTTTCGGACAGAAGTTTTTTTGCGGCGTTTAAAACGCTGTTTTTACATTCTTGTTCGTTCATAAAAAATTGTCTCCTCAATATTTTCAAATACTTTGCCAAAGGCTTTTAATGCAAGATGTATATCTTCTTTCGTATAAGCTGCGCTTGTGTACATACGGTTGCCTGCCAACGTCACAAGTCCTTCCGCCATATACGCCGCACCAATGTGTTGCATTTCTTTTTTGCGTAAAGAAGTCTGTTTTAGCACATTGGGTATTTGCCAAGGTCGTGACCAACGTATTGCAAAATGCATTGTGCCGACCGTGTCAAGGTGGCAAATTGAACCCACGTTATATGCGACAAAAGGTAGGTTTCTATCGTCTATAATTTTGTTTAGTCCGTCGGTCAAAAGGTCTCCCATTTGTGCGGCTGTTTCCCATGCTCGTGTTCTTTCTATTTCACATATCGTGTGATAGCCTGCGCAACAGCTTAGCGGGGTTGCCGCCATAGTTCCGCCAACAAGCGCTTTTTTGCCGCCATGCTCGTCAAGACCTGCGCCCAAAAATTTCATATATTCCTTTTTTCCGCCCAAAGCGCCCGCACCGGGATAACCGCCAGCCACAACTTTGCCGAATATCGTTAAGTCGGGCGTGACTCCGAAATATCCTTGCGCTCCAGACATTCCCATTCGAAAACCTGTTACAACTTCGTCAAAAATCAGCAATGCGCCGTATCTGTCGCATAAACGCCTGACGCCTGCACAAAAATCAAAATCAACAGGACGTGTGCCGCTTTCGGGTCCTATGGGTTCTAGCAAAACCGCCGCAGTACCGCCACGCAAACGGTTTAGTATCAAAACTCTTTCCAAATCGTTTAAATCATTAGGAAAAAACTCTTGCGTGTGTTTGAAAACATAACTTGGCACGCCGTGCGACTGCAAACCTTTTGTACCTGGTATTCTGATACCGTAAGCAAGCTGATCGCTCCAACCGTGATACGCGCCGCCCATTTTTACGATATTTTTCTTTTTTGTGGCAAGCCTTGCTACTCTTATTGACGCCATTGCGGCTTCAGTACCGCTTCCAAACATTCTAACTTTTTCCACGGACGGAACTGCTTGGCATATTTTTTCAGCAATCTTATATTCATATTCGTGAAAAAGCCCCGTTGACGGTCCGCTGTCATTAAGCAGTTCTAAAACTTTTTCTCTTACAGACGGTGGATTGCTTCCAAGCACAGTAGGTCCGCCAGCTTGCAAAAAATCAAGATACTCATTGCCGTCGACATCCCAAAGTCGGTTTCCCGAAGCTTTTGAAAAAACCAGCGGGAAAGGATAGTTGAACGCAAGGTTATGTTGAACTCCTCCTGGAATCACATTCAGAGCTTTGTCTATTTCTGTTTTTGAATTAACACATTTTTTGCCATAGTATTCTTTTTCGTAGCTCTCCAAAGCAGATTTTTTTATTTTATAAATAGGTTTTTTTATCAATTCGTCAAGTTTTTTGGTGACGTTTTTTGCATCAACATAGCGATATGGTGTTTCCATAAGTTTTCCTCCCGTTTTTTTATCTATTTAATGTTTGAAAATTCTTTTTGTTGGTTTTGTATAGTTTTGTAAACACTTCGTAACCTTTATCATAAACAGCTTTATTATCGATATTTGGGTAAAAAGTTTTGGTAGCGGTAATAATTTGTTTTGCTCGGTCAAAAGTGTCAATAATGCCAAGCCCTATTCCGCTAACTACCGCCGCTCCCACAGCTCCTACATTTTGAGCGGAATCCACCGTTTCCACAACTCGCCCCGTCATATCGGCAAGTATTTGACAAGTCACGTCGGACAACGCTCCGCCGCCGACAAAACGGATAGTTTTTGAAGTGTGGATTTTTTTGTCCTGACAAGTCAGCATCCATCTAATATGATAACACACTCCTTCCAGCACTGCGCGTATAAGTTCGGTTTTGCCTGTGTCAAGTTTTATGTTGAAAAACATTCCCGCCGCCAAAGGATCTTCAAAAGGACAACGATTGCCGTGTAACCAAGGCGCAAAAATAACGCCATGAGAGCCAGCAGGTATGTTTTTTACCGATTCGGTCATATAATCGTATAAACTCGTATAGACCGCTTCCTGACTTTCTGCTATGTGCGTTTTTGTCAAATAAATTCCGATTTCGTCAAGCGCAAGATGGTCTTTTACCCATTCCAAGCATTTTCCAGCCGTTTCCATTTCGGCAAAATAATTGTATCTGCCGTTTTGAGCGCCCACTATTGCCGCAATCATACAATTTCCGTCAACCATTTGCTTGTCAACTACAGTGGATACCCATCCCGAAGTGCCGCAATAAACATGAGTATCGCCAACATTTACGCAACCTGCGCCGATACCGATAAGAGTGGCATCACCGCC
>DAOPIV010000043.1:0-9557 GCA_035399325.1 Clostridia bacterium
CCAAAACGTAATCGTTATTAACGATCATGCCTGACCATTGGAAACCGATAAATGCTATAAACAAACCGATACCAGCGGGGATAGCTTTTTTCAAACTATCAGGCAATGCTTTTGCGATAAACTGACGAGCGCCTGTTGCGGACAAAATGAGGAATATTAAACCGCTGATAAGGATGATAACCAAACCTGCTCCGTAATTTGTGATTGCGTCTCCGCCGCTAAGAATTGCGGGCAACATAAACGAAACGAAGAAGAAAGAGTTAAGTCCCATTCCTGCCGCTTGCGCCAAAGGCATTTTTGCCAAAAGAGCCATTAAGGTTGTGCCAATAACAGCTGCGATGATGCCGCCAACGAAAACAGCGTTCCATACTGTGCTCATTCCGGGATATGTGAATGAGAAACCAATCATTTGGTTGGGGTTGGTGATGATGATGTAGCACATCGCAAAGAAAGTTGTTAAACCTGCAATGATTTCTGTCTTGATTGTAGAACCACGAGCAGTAATTTCAAAGAAAGTGTCCAACTTTTTGCCAAAATTGCATTTTCCTTGGCAAGTGTTTTTTTGTTCCATTTTGTTTTCCTCCGTGTATTTATTTTTTTTATTTTCCCTAAATAACTTTTGTTCCCGCAAAATGAAAATCCCCATTGCAATGGGTACAATGGGGGTATGTTTCTAGTATGACTGCTCTAAATCAGTGCGTGAGAAAGATATAAAATTTAATGAATAAAGGCTAATTCGGCTTTTTTTCATCCTATTTTATCCTCCTGCGAAAACAAAAAAGATATTACAATTATGCAATATCTTCAAAATTTTGTCAATGATTTTTTCTGAATTTTCGCTCAATTATCACAATATATAGAGTTTTTTGAACTTAGCGCAAACTAGATATTGTAAATCAACATTAATTAACGACGAGAATAATAACGGTAACTATTATCAAAATACAAAACAGTCCAAGTAACACAAGACCCAAAATTCTGTTTGTTTTGTTGTTTGCTGTTTGGTATTGTTTGATTTCTTTGTCCAAAGAAGCTTCTTGTTCGGGCGTTGCTTCGATAAAACCGTTAGGGAGATTATCGGCAGGGCAAAGCTCGTAATAAGCGGGTGCGGTGGGGTGGTCAAGCATCAGCGAGTTTTTGCGGAGTTTTGATACTTTGTATGCCATCATTATGTCGCCTGCACAACCGCTCATCAATATGCCTGCCACAATGGACCAAACGATATAACCTTGAAAAATCGACACCGCTATTCCGCCCAACAGAGTGACTATGAACGGAAACAGTATTGTAATGATATAAGCGCCTTTTTTCAATGGTTTTACGCAAGTGCAGTAAAGCATACCTTGCTGTATATTACCGCCGAATTTTATATCTTTTGTTTTTGCTTTTCCAAAAACGATAAAAGAGAAAGCGTGCAAAATTTCGTGGAAAAAGAACAAGAAAAACATTACGACAATTGCCGCCAGCCACATCCACCACTGTGGTGAAGCGACCTTTGGTGCAAATGCCAAATTTAACCCTACAAAAACAGCTGTGGCTGCTACCATTAAAATCAGGGAAAAAACAATCATTTTTTTCATATTTATGGTATGCAGTTGCTTTTTGTAGCCGTCGAGATTTATTTGTGTCATTACTGATTCTCCGAGATTTTGTTTTATATTATATTAGAACACAAGGCATTATTTGTCAATAGCGGTGGCTAAATTGTCTTGACAAAAAAAAGGGATAGTAGTAACATTACAAGGTATTTGAACGGAGGTTAAAAAAGTATGAACGCCGTACACAAAAACAGAAACGAAATTGATAACAGACTTGCGACAATAGAAGGACATATCAAAGGCGTAAGACAGATGGTTGCCGATGATAAGAACTGTGACGATATATTGTTGCAACTAAGCGCGCTAAAAGGCTCAATCGAAAAACTTTCAAAAATGATTTTAATTGAGCATGCAAATACTTGCGTCAGAAAATCAGTGGAACAACAAAATTTGGACGAATATTCTCATTTTGTGGAAGTGCTGTCCAAGTACTTATAGAGGAGATACAAAAACTAATGCAGGACAAATTTTACGATGTAAATATTGCGGGTAGGGTCGAAGCTTTACCCATTTTATCTTTGCCAAGTGGTATAAACATTTGCTTTTTTAATTTGCACGGGGCACAGGCTCTCACCGAGCACTGTGCAAAACATCTTGCTCCTTTGGTTGCGGATTGCGACGTGTTGTTTACGCCCGAATCAAAGGCTTTGCAGCTTACGCATTGCGTTGCAAGGATTTTGGGACAAGATTATTACGCAGTAGCAAGAAAAAGCAAAAAACTTTATATGCAAGACGGCTTTGAAGTGGAAGTAAATTCTATCACAACGGGTGCTACTCAACACCTTTACATAAGCAAACACGATGCGGAACTTATTAAAGGCAAAAAAGTAGGTATCATAGACGATGTTGTTTCTACAGGCAACAGTCTTGCCGCTTGTGAAAAAATTGTTGAAATGTGCGGCGGAATAGTGCATAAAAAAGCGTGTGTGCTTGCGGAAGGCGAAGCGGCAAAACGTAAAGATATTCATTATCTTGCTACAATACCGCTTAGATAAATAACTCGCTCAAACTATATATAATAAGGCAAGCCCCGATCAATATGTCGGGGCTTTAAATTATATATTTTATTGTAATCGTTTAACAAAATATAAAAAAGTCAAACGAGTTAAAAAAACCGTGAGCAGGCGAGCAATAAAATAGCGAGCAGAGTCACGGTTTTGATAGTGGCTAGGGTAGCAGGATTTGTAAGGAGCGTAAGCTCTGGAATAGCGAAGCTATGGCGAGCGTCACAAAAAAGTTTGAAATACGCAACATAGATGAGGGGTGGCAAGCAAAGAGGAGCAAAAAAGGAAGTTGTAAAAAATACAACTTCCCTTTTTTGTGACTAAAAGCGTAGCCACATTTGGCTAGGGTAGCAGGATTTGAACCTGCGAATGATGGAGTCAGAATCCATTGCCTTACCGCTTGGCTATACCCCAATATCGACCGAATAATATAGTACTCATTTGACAGCGTTTTGTCAAGCAATAAAGATTATTCGTAATTCGAAAATTAATCAAACCACAGAACAAAGCGGTCAGTGGTTAAAAAATATTTAATTTACTCCGTTTTGAATTACAATGTGTTTTTAATTAAGAGGTCAGTAGTTGAAGCAGTAAAATTTTACAAAAATTGTAAATGTAATCAATCAAAATCTTTTAAGGTGTTAGAATAAAAAAGTATTTAATAAAAAATAAAGACTAAGGATAAATAAAAATTTCGTTGCGTCCCGCTTGTCAAAATTTTGTGTATATGTTATTCTAGTACGGTATTTTTGTGTTTTTTGAGGGAAGTTATATGAAAGGTTTTGACAACGATTTATACGTAAAAAGACAGACCGAGCGTATTGTTAAACGCATCGAAAATTTTGACAACAAGCTGTATTTGGAGTTTGGGGGAAAACTTTTTGACGATTTGCACGCTTCTCGGGTTTTGCCCGGTTTTGACCCAAATACAAAGGCAAAGATTCTTCAAAAACTGAAAGATAAAGTTGAAGTTATATTCTGTATCAGTGCAAAAGACATCGTTCGCAACAAAATACGCGCGGACTACGGTATAACATACGGAATGGAAGTACTGCGGGTTATAGATAAATTGCGTGGGTTTGGTATTTTTGTCGGCAGTATTGTGATTACGCAATATCAAGAACAAGTCGCAGCCGACATTTTCCGTCAAAGGCTACTTAGACGTGGCGAAACGGTATATCTTCACCGCTTGACAAAAGGCTACCCTTTGGATGTTGATACGATAGTGAGCGACAGCGGTTACGGCGCAAACCCGTTTATACCCACGACAAGACCTTTGGTGGTTGTTACAGCACCCGGACCAGGCAGCGGAAAACTCGCAACTTGCCTAAGTCAGCTTTATCACGAATATAAGCGTGGTAACAGAGCAGGTTACGCAAAATACGAAACTTTCCCGATATGGAATTTGGATTTGAAACACTCAGTCAATGTTGCGTATGAAGCGGCGACAGCAGACCTACTGGACGTAAATATGATAGACCATTTTCACCTTGCGGCTTATGGCGTGACTGCGGTAAACTACAACCGTGATTTGGAAACTTTCCCTGTTGTAAAGAGCATTTTGGATAGAATCTTGGGTGAAGAACTGTATAAATCGCCTACCGATATGGGCGTGAATATGGTTGCCGACGCTATTACAAATGACGAAGTATGTCAGACTGCGGCAAAACAAGAAGTAATACGCCGTTATTTTACCGCTTTGGTGGAATACAAAAAAGGTATAGGCACTTTGGAAGCCATAAACAGACTTGAGTTTTTGATGAAACAGCTTGGGCTCGACCCATCGGACAGAGCGACGGTGACTGTAGCCAATGAAAAAGAAAAAAAGACGGGCGTGCCAGTCGTGGCAATAGAACTGAAAAACGGCAAAATCGTTACGGGCAAACAATCCGCTCTTATGACGGCTGCTAGTGCTGCGATAATAAACGCACTTAAATTATTGGCAAAAATGGACGACCAAACAAAACTTCTTCCGCCCCAAGTTATCGAACCCGTTTTGAATTTAAATAACGAACTTTATTGCAAGAAATCCGAAATGATGACGTTGGAGCAGACTTTGGTTGCGCTTACCGTTTCGAGAGCTTATAGCACCGACGCCCAAAACGCTTATTCAAAACTCAGCGGACTTAGTGGAGCGCAAGCGCATTCTTCACATATATTGACGCAAAGCGATATTAATATTTTTAGAATGCTCGGCATTGATTTGACGCAGGAAAGTAAGTTTGTATCGGACGACTTGTATACGGATTAAATAATAGAATAAAATATTTTTTTAACGGCTAATGATTTTTCATTAGCCGTTGATTTACGCCTTTTATAGTGATATAATAGCTTAAACTAGAAATAAATATATTTTTTAGTAAGAAATATCGCAATTTACGGAGGCAAAAACTATGACGAAAAATCCTACTGTTCTTACTTTTGACTGTGGCACGCAAAGTATGCGGGCGTTGATTTTTGACCAAGACGGAAATATAGTTGCAAAGTCGCAATACAAGTACCCCCATGCTTATCATTCGCCCGAGCCGGGATGGACGGAGCAAAGTATGGACATGTATTGGGAAAGCATGATAAAAACGTCCAAAGAAATAGCGGAAAAATACCCCGAAGAAATGAAGAACGTTATTTGCGTTACAGTTACGCCGTTCCGTGACAGTTACACTTGCATTGATAAGGACGGGGATTTTTTGCGTGACGTCATCGTTTGGCTGGACCAACGCCAAGCAAAATGCAGTGAACCTTTGCCTCTTACATCACGTATAGCTTTTGGTCTTGTAGGAATGACGGAAGCTTTGAACGTGCAACGCAAAATCACAAAAAGCAACTGGATTAAAGAAAATCAGCCCGAAATATGGGCAAAAACTTATAAATACATCAGCGTAGGCTGCGCATTGAATTATCTATTAACGGGACAGATGAAAGAGTCCGTAGCGTCAAATATCGGACATGTGCCTTTTGACTACAAAAATAAAAAATGGAAATCGACCAGCGACATACAGTTTAGTATGTTTGGGATAGAACCCGAAAAACTTTGCGAACTTGTGGAACCGCTTGGCACAATAGGCTACATAACCGAAGAAGCGTCCAAAAAAACGGGCATACCAAAAGGATTACCGCTAATTGCGACTGGCTCGGACAAAGGCTGCGAGACTTTGGGTTCGGGTGTTATCGACAACGAGTCGGCAAGTTTGTCTTTTGGCACGTCTTCCACAATACAGTTTTCCACAGACAAATACGTTGAACCCATACCGCTTTTGCCTGCTTATCCTGCCGTCATCCCAAATCTATACAATCCCGAAGTACAAATATACCGTGGATACTGGATGATAACTTGGTTTTTGAAAGAATTTGCGCAAAAAGAAGTCGTAATGGCAAAAGAAATGGGCTGTGCTGCGGAAGACTTACTAAATAAATATTTGGAGCAAGTGCCGCCAGGCTGCAACGGATTGATGGTACAGCCGTATTGGGCGCCGCAGCTAAAACAACCCGAAGGCAGAGGAGCTATTATCGGGTTTAATTCAACGCACACGAGAGTACATATTTATCGGGCTATTATCGAAGGCATAGGTTTTGCTCTTTATGACGCAATGCTAAACCTAGAAAAACGCTCGGGCAACAAGATAAAATACGTTTCTGCGGCGGGCGGCGGCAGTCAGTCCGACGCAATCTGCCAAATCACGGCGGATATGTTCGGGTTGCCCGTAAGACGAATTCAAACCTACGAGGCGACGGGATTGGGCAGCAGTATTGCGGGCTTTGTCGGAATGGGCGTATATAAAGACTTCCATGAAGCTATGGCTAAAATGGTGCATTATCAACCGCTTATTTTGCCGAATGAGAAAAACCACGCCGTTTATCAAAAGCTGTATAACGACGTATATAAAGACACGTACAAACGCTTGCGTCCGCTTTACTTAAGACTTTATGATATTTTGAAACTTAACGGCTAATATTAACTGCGACAAGGAGAAAAAAATAAATGACAAAACCGTATAAAGATTTTGAGCCGAAATGGGTGACCGAACCCGCCCCCCAAAAAAGCTATCGCTCGATTTTTCGCTGGGGCGACCCTGATTTTGTAAAATACCCCAAAGAAAGTTTATATAAATTGATGAAAAAAACCTTCAATATGACCGATTACGATTTTCGCCAATATGACGGCGATATCGGTCTTGACGAGGTTGTTTTGTCGCCCGAAACAGCAAAAATAAATTTGGCAAAAAAACATATAGATTTTTTAACCAATATTGTTGGCAGTGAAAACGCTTCGACAGGCGATTACGATAGACTTTCCGTTGCTTACGGAAAAACGATGTACGACGTATTACGCCTTAGGCACAAACAAATTGACAGTCTGCCCGACTTGGTGCTTTATCCGTCCGAAAGAAAGGAAGTGGAAAAAATAGTAGAATACTGCTCAAAAAACAAAATACCTGTTTACGTTTACGGCGGCGGTAGCAGTGTGACAAGGGGCGTGGAACCGGTAAAAGGCGGCGTGTCGCTTGATATGCGAAAAAATTACAACAAAGTCGTTTCTTTTAACGAAGTTGACCAAACGATTACCGTACAAACGGGCATGAGCGGACCCGACCTAGAAAAACATCTTAATAACGCAATGGAAGAATTCGGGGCAGTGCGTCCTTACACTTGCGGACATTTTCCGCAGTCTTTTGAATACAGCAGCGTTGGCGGTTGGGTTGTCACACGTGGCGCAGGTCAAAACAGCACTTACTACGGCAAAATAGAAGATATAGTACTCAGTCAAAAATACGCAACGCCCGTAGGAAATATTGAAACAAGTCCGTATCCAAGAGAAGCGACGGGACCTAATCTAAACCAAATAATGATGGGCAGCGAAGGCACATTTGGTGTATTAACGGAAGTGACTTTGAGAGTATTTAGATATATGCCAAAAAACCGCAAGCGTTTTTCATTTATTTTCCGTGACTGGGAAACGGCGCAGCAAGCAGCCCGTGAAATGATGCAGTGCGAATGCGGATACTCGTCCGTATTTCGTCTTTCCGACCCCGAAGAAACGAGTCTTATGCTTCATCTATACAATGTCGACGAAACGCCGCTTAGATATTTATTTAAACTCGGCGGATTTAAGGATATGAGCAGATGTCTGTTTTTGGGTTTCACCGACGGCGAAAAAGGTTTCAGCAGAAACGTTGCGAAAAATATCAAACGCATAGCTCGCCGTTACGGTGGTATGAGTTTGACGGGATACGTTTGCCGCAGCTGGGAAAAAGGACGGTTTAACGACCCGTATTTAAGAGACACTATGCAAGACTTCGGTATCGTAACTGACACGCTAGAATGTACGGTAAACTGGTCTAATATGGCACAAGTTCACCGTGACGTAAGGGAAGTTTGTCACAAACTGCCCGATACGATAGTAACCACGCATATGTCGCACTGCTATCCGCAAGGGGCGAATTTGTATTTTATTTTTATCACAAAAATGAACGGCGTTAATGAATTTTTGCGTTATCACAGCAGTATTTTGGACGCAATTCAAAAATCGGGCGCCAGTATGAGCCACCACCATGGTATCGGCAAAATGTTTGCTCCGTGGCTGGAAGGACAAATCGGCAAGCGTGAGTATGACGTATTTAGAACGCTGAAAGACCATTTTGACCCCGATTACGTTATGAACCCCGGCGGAACTTTGGGCTTTGATATCCCAGATAATAAAAAACGTGATTTAATAGATAAAAAATAGTATTTTTAAAAACAAGAAAACCGAAGTAAAAAACTTCGGTTTTTTTAAATTATTGGAAATTATAGTAATTTTTTTTGTTTTTAGTCTTTAAATAAAATAAATTGTATGTTATCATAAAAAAGTGTGGGGACATATGTTCTAAACATTTATTTTATTATAAAAGTTGACGAATAACCGTTTACTCAAATAATTCATTATTTATTCGTCATTTTTTATGAATATTAACATAAGGAGAAAATCGATTATGTTTGTGAAACACAGTATAAAAAATGTTCTTCGGTCTTCAAAAAAGTCCGTGCTTTTTTTAATTTTGATAATAATGATAGTGGTCATTATGTCTATCGGCATGAGTTTATCCGTGATGATAAAGGACATTTTGAAAGACTGCGAAGAAAATTATACTACTGTGGCAAAGCTGGAATACATGGGTGTTTGGTATCCTACAGAGGGTGTATATGACTCTAATGTAAAAGATGCTTTACAAAATCTTGACATAATTGAGTTGGCTAAAAATCCTGCAGTGCTGGCCTGGGACTCTACCGAGTATGCATTGGGCTTTACGGAAGGCAGAATGGATGTAAATAACTTGGCGATGTTAAAATCCTATGCTGTTTTGGTTGTTAGAGCGAACAATTTTAAAGAAGATGAGCAAGTATATGATGCTATTGTTGCCCAAGATTTATATTCTTATGAAAACGTACAGGATATGATGATATATATAAATCCTATGGGTTTTGAATTAACAAAGGGTCATTATTATTTAGTCAATTGCAGATTTTACTATGGTGATTCGGCATATAAGCATGTTACGCTTACTCCTTTTTATAATGTGGCTGCAGAAAATGATGGCATTGACGGTTCAACAGAAAATATGCTGATTGACGTTACTAACGAAAGCGGAACAGGTTACACGATTCCGCAAGACAGCTATTTTTATGATATAGCCGATTCGTACGCTGTTATCAATAAATGTTACAATGTACAAGCTACAAACGATATTGAAGCATTGTTTCCTTTTCAGCAAAATATTTTGTATTTGACATCGGGCAGATATTTTACCGAAGATGAATACGCAAGCGGAGCAAAAGTCTGCGTAATGCCTCAATATTTGGCACAAAATCTAAATTTGGAGCTCGGCGATACTTTTGAAATAAATTTTGCATATGAAAGCGAGGCGTCGCAAAGTGGAAGCTATTGGGCTCCCACGGGGTTTGATGTAACAATCGAATA
>DAOPIV010000044.1:0-9260 GCA_035399325.1 Clostridia bacterium
ATTCGTTTATTGCTTTTATATTTGTTTGCGAATTACATTCTCTTTCTAAGTCTTCTTTATTTTCAAGGCGGGTCAATGTCAAATGTGCCGTCAATTTATCAACTGCTATTTTACATTTTTCGCTAAATTTCATTTATAGATTCTTCTATTTTCGTAGGCTGTATATTCATTTTTAGAGTATCTATGTTAATTTTTTCAGTTGGAGACATAATGTTAATTCCTTTTTTTAAATATTATATTCAAAAAGCTACTATTGACGGGGTATTGCTAAAATATAGTAATCTTATATGTAATTTGGATTGTCTATTTCTTTCCAAATATCTTTAAGTAGCTTTCCATTAATTTTGGCATTTTAGAATTTACTTTATTTTGCTTTGACATTAGGAAACAATTCTTTTATTTTATTCAATCTTTCAATAGGACCTAATTTTAAAAGATCATTCCTGTTTTTGTTCCATATAATTTGATACTGATTGTAACTTAAGTGGTTCGCCCCTCCCTCATAGTTATGATCATTGTTTTGAATACCATCATCTTCCCATCCGCATATAGGGCAAATATCGTGAATTTCTTTTATTTCGTACATTCCACATAGTTTACACTTGTATGGTGGATATTCAACAATTCTCCCAGTTCTTTCATTTTCTATAAATTTACTCATACTTTATACTCCTTTTAATCAATTAAATAATCTCCATAATTGTTAAATTGCGAATCAAAATACCCTTCTCCTCCAGATAGCGAAAAAAAAGTTACAATGTTACCATTTTTTGAAATAATTAAAAATTGATTAGTGTTAGAATCATATATGTAAGTTGATCCATTTTTTGCTCTAAAGGACGATATGCTATTTCCCTTAGCATTGGCAAGTTTTTTTGCTGCATTTGTGTACTCATTTTTGGTATTATATCCCATTTTTCTGGCATGTTTGTTAAAATGAAGTTCTTCAGATAAGTCAGATGTCCAAGTGTCGCCCCATGTGCTTGGTCCTTTTTCCATTATAAAACTCTCGCCTCCGTTTTGTCAATTTGTAGTGTTCCTCCTTATGAATTTGATATATTCGTAAAGTTGAATGCCTGCAACATAAATAGGCTAACGCATTCACTTAAACTTATTGAGCTATTTTTATAGTATCATTAGAAACTAATTTGACAAGACAGGACTGCCATTATTTTTTTCTGCTTTCCGTCCACCTTTTGATTTTTTGAATATGTAGTCAAAATGAATTTCTGCTGCTTAAAAATTGATAATCGTATGAAAATATGCTAATATTTATTTACAGGAGAAAAATTTTATGCCTTATGAAGTTTTTTTGAAAAAAAGCGCCGAAAAAAAAGTTATTTCAAGTCACTCTTGGGTTTATGCCAACGAAGTTGAAAAAATATTGGGCAAAGACCACAATGGTTCGCTCGCTACCGTGTATTCGCACGACGGAAAATTTATCGGCAAAGGTTATATCAATCATTTGTCAAAAATTTTGGTGCGCATTTTCATTCGTGACATAAACGAAACCGACGACAAAAATCTTTTTTTAGCACGCATAAAACAAGCGGACGATTACCGCAAAAATCTCGGCTACGATAACTGCTACCGCATGGTTTTTGCGGAAGCCGACAATCTGCCTGCGCTTATTGTCGACAAATACGGCGACGTTCTGTCGTGTCAGTTTTTGTCGCTGGGAATGGAAAAAACTAAGCCTTTGATTGTTGAGTGTCTTATTGAGTTATTTAACCCAAAAGGCATTTACGAGCGGAGCGATGTAGGCGTCAGGGAAAAAGAAGGCTTGGATTTGGTAAAAGGCAAGCTGTACGGCGATTTTGATACGGTCGTTCCAATAATCGAAAACGGTATAAATATGCTTGTCGATATTGAAAACGGACAAAAAACGGGATATTTTTTGGATCAAAAAGAAAATCGGTTGGCTATACAAAAATATTGCAAAGATAAAGAAGTTTTGGATTGTTTTTGCAACAACGGCGGTTTTTCATTTAATGCTGCAAAAGGCGGTGCAAAAAGTGTGATAGCCGCCGATATTTCACAAACAGCGCTTGATGCGGTGAATGTAAACGCAAAACTCAACGGATACGAAAACATAATCAGCTGTGTTAAAGGCGACGTTTTTGAAATTTTACGGGAATATAAAAACCAAAATAAAAAATTTGATTTTATAATTTTGGATCCACCCGCTTTTGCAAAAACAGCCGACAATGTCAGTAATGCAATGCGTGGTTACCGAGATATAAATATTTTGGCAATGAAACTTGTCAGAAGCGGCGGTTTTTTAGCCACGTCATCTTGTTCGAGATATATGACTTTTCCGCTTTTTACTAAAATGCTTACCGAGAGCGCAATATCAAGCGGCAGAACGGTAAGAGTAGCGGAAATCAAAACCCAGTCCCCCGACCACCCTTCACCAATATTTGAAGAAGAAACCAGTTATTTAAAATTCTTTATTCTTAACATTATTTAATCCAAGCACAAATTTACAGTCAAAAACAAAAAAGTCGGCATTATAGCCGACTTTGATTTTAGTGAAAATCTTCTTTTTCAGTATTGATTTTACTCGGGAAAAATTCATAAAAAATTTCTTTATCATCTTTTGGCGAAAATGTTCCGAGTAAATCCGGTTCAAGTGTCGCTTTGGTTTTATATAACAAATAATCCAAATCTATAGTTTTTGCAAGCTGTTTTATCAAAATATTTTTTTTGATGTTTTCGGGTGTCAAAACAAGCATTTTCAGCAAAAAATCTTTCCCAGGTGTTTCAACAAATTTTAAATGAACCCTGTTTCCAAAATAAGTTAATTTAATTTCTCGCATACTTGCCATTTCCAAGAAATGGATTTTTATTTTCAATACATCTTCATCGTCGTCATTTTGTGCAAAATATCCTTGTGACGCTACTTCATAGCTTTCGCCGTTTATTTGTATGACGCTTTTTATCGCTTTATCAAAGCCAAAAGGCACATTATACACCGCAGACCCCTCGATAAATTCGCAAAAATATTTTCCGTCAACACAATTTATTGTAAGTTTATCAAGTCCCATTGTGTAATTGTTTTGTATAATTTGTAAAAAATTTGGCAGCAAGCCAATTTTTTCCGAGGTTAGAGTCGTCAAAAATATTTGTCTGCCCAAAATATCATTTAGCATATTTTGATTTACAGGCTTTAGCGAAATTATTTTAACAGGCGGTAAAAGTTTTTGTTCGCTAAATTTTCCAAAATATTTTTCGACAAGCGGAAAAATATTATTTGATTGAAACATATCGCTGTTGCCTGCTGTGATAACCACAACTATCCCCGTTTTTGGCAAAATAAAAATATTTTGTCCAAACATACCGTTAAATATAGCCATTTTGGGTTCGTCACCCGTCCACATTTGATAGCCATAATTGTATTTGCCTACAAATTCGGGTACATCAATCTGCGTAGAGGTTGCTTCTTCCATCCACTTTTTAGAAAGCAGTTGAACGCCGTTCCACATGCCTTTATTCAAAACCAGCAAGCCCAGTTTTGCCATATCTTCAGGCAAGATATACAATCCCCATCCTGCTTTTTCAATACCTTGCGGACATTTTTCCCAAAAAATATCTGTAATTCCGAGCGGTTCAAAAAGCCGTGGCGTAAGGTACTCCACCAAACCTTGCCCAGTGATTTTGTTGACCAATGCCGCCAACATATAAGAATTCATACTGTTGTACATAAATTCTTTGCCGGGTTTAAATTTTAATTCGCTTGTCATAAAATCATTTGCCCAGTCAGTGGAGGTGACGCTGCCCGCCTCATTAAAAGCCACTCCCGAAGTCATTGTCAACAAATTTTTCACCGTTATATTTCTGTGATAAAAATTGCGTGTAAAAAAGTTTGGTCGCATTATTTTTTGATACTTTTGATTTATATCAATTTTGCCTTCATCGGAAAGAAATCCTATTGCCATTCCTGCTATTGTTTTGCACATAGAATATGAAGTAGCCCAACATTTAGCAGTATATGGAGCATAGCTTTTTTCTCCAATAATCTTATCATTTTTTGCCACAATGACGGTATGTGGCGCTATAGTCTTGTCTTGGTCTATTTCGGTGAAAAAGTTTTCTATTGTATTACGAGGCACGCCTTCTTTTTCAGGCGTAGAACGGAGTAAAAGTGAACCGTGATTTTGCGACAATACACAGTCTTTTTGCGGTGGCAAAATCAATACGGGTTCGGTACTTTCTTTGTTATTCAGTATTCGCAAAACAAGCCTTAGCGTATTTTGTTTGACTTTTATTATCATACCTTTAGTTCCTTAATATTTTCAAAAACATTTTCTTATATCAATATTTTACCATACGGCAAATTTTTACACAATAGCAAGATATTAAAATAAATCATAATAAAGATTGGGCAAAAAAATACAGAAGATAAGGTACACAGCTAAGTAAAAGTTAATATTTTAGATTATTTTTGACATCACGCAAGACAACGGTTTCACGGATTATATTTGTTGAATAGTATTTTTCCATTATCGGCTCATTACACGAGATTGCGAAGTCAATATCAGTAAATTCGCAAACAAATTTTAACTCCGCTTCATCGAAATCAAGCTTCTGTTCATCCTTATCAACCGCTTCACACAGGAAATAATACGATCTATGCTCAAACACTGTGTCGGGAAAATCAATATCGTCCGACATTCTGTATTCTATCGTTTCGCCGTATTCTCGTATTTTGTCTGTATCTATTATTAGCCCCGTTTCTTCTCTGACTTCTCGTATCAATGCTTGGGTGACAGTTTCATTTTTTTCCACACCGCCACCGGGGAACTTGTAATATCCTTCTTTTTCGCTTTTTACCAATGCGAACTTATCGCCCACTCGAATAATAGCCCGAGCGGCCAATCTTATCGAGTGCGGTAAATTTTTGTCGTAATTTTTTTTGTCTATTATTTTTATTATCCGCATAATTTTTCACTCCCTATCATTAGTTTTTTTGGCTCAAAAATGTTATTCTATGGTTTGATTAAGTTGTTCAAGCAGTCTTTTGTAAAAAATTATTTGAAATTTAATTTTTTCTTGCCACATTTTAGTGGCGGTAATCGTGGCGAATTGTATTTGTTCAAATTTTTCAAGTTTTGTTAATCTTTTTTCAGCAAAATCTTTTTGTTTATCAAGCGGCATATCCCTATATTCCACGTCCTGCAAATTATCGTAAATCCTAAAAACGTCAAATCTGTCTATGTTATCACAGTCGCCCACTGTTTTGGTAAAAGCATTTAATTCGCAAGGAAAATCCGCTTCGTCTGTAACGTGGGATGCTATTCCAGCTAAAATATCAAGTTTTGTTTTTTCATCACAATCCAGATTGTTAACGAAAGGTTTTGCCACTTTTGCAGAAATAAAACCGTGTTCATTATATTGATTAGGGTCGGAAATCTCGCAATAACCGACGTCATGGAGCAAACACGCTATTATTAATGCTTCTTCGTTCATTTTTTCGGCACGAGCAATTTTTTGCCCGATAGCCGCTACACGCAAAGTATGTTCGTAACGATACGTCATTTGCTCTTTTGAAAAAAATGTTTTGTCATATTCATTCAGTAATTTTTTCTTAACGAAATCCAAAGTTTTTCTTATCTGTTCGGTCATTTTGTTTTCTCCGTAAATATTATAATACAATTTATATAGATAAAAGCAAAATCCCCGCAAGACTGCGGGGATTTTTAATTGCATTTTTACCGCAGTCCTTTGTCGTAAGGTATACCTTCCGCCTTTGGCGCACGTGAAGTTTTGCTTGTTAATGCAAGGATTATCATTGTAACAATATATGGTAACATCAAATAAATATACTGCGAATTTGAGACCCCCGTAAAGTCCGGTAAGAACGGAATACTGCTCGCCAATCCCGATAAAGTTTTAAATAAAGCAAAGAATAGCGACGCAAAAAATATTCGTAAGGGTTTCCAATTACCAAAAATCATAACCGCCAAACCTAAGAAACCGTAGCCGGCAACATCCGATTGGAATCCCGAGCCTGCTGCTACTGTGAAAGCCAGCCCGCCAATACCTGCAAAAATACCTGAAATAATCACGCCGATATATCTCATTTTGTAAACGTTAATGCCCAAACTGTCGGCTGCTTGCGGATGTTCACCGCAGGAACGCAGCCTTAATCCAAACTTTGTTTTGTTGTATACAATGGTAGTCACAATCAAAATTATTATTGCAATGGGAGTGGTCAAGTAAAAACTTTTAAATATTACCGTTTCCCAAAATCCGGGATTTGCGCTAGCAATTAAACCAAAGTTTTCAGGTTTTATTGCAATCCAGCTCGGTATATATATTGTTGTTTGTCCTTGTCCTTGTATCGCCCACGCCAAAACAATTGCAAAAGCAGGCGCTAACATATTTAAAGCCGTACCGCCGATGGTTTGGTCTGCTTTCAAATTTATTGAAGCAAAGGCAAGTAAAAGTGAAAATATACCGCCCGCTACTGCTGCTACCAATATTGCCCCAAGCATAATAAGCTGAGGATTATTTGGTATTGCTCCATTGAGCGACGAATTAACTGCTCTTAGGAACAAACATCCAACTAACGCTCCGACAATCATGATACCTTCCAAAGCAATGTTAATAGTACCGCTTCTTTCTGAAGTCATACCGCCTAATGCAACCAAAAGCAAGGGCATTGCAAATAATATTGTGCCGCTTATTAGGTCTGCAAAAATATTTAGTCCTAACATTATTTAACCCTCCTTGCTTTGATCGCTTGGCAAAATTCCATGCCCGCTATCACCAGCATTATCTGATGGCAATATCTTGGATTTAAGTTCTTTCTTTTCAAGTTTTTCAGCTATTTTTTTCCTGATTATGTTTCTAAACAATAGTGAGAATGCACTCAAATATATAATAACTGAGATTATTATGTCAATAACTTCTTTTGCAAATTCAGGCTGCATAGCATTGCCGCCAACAGTGATATATGACACAAATAATGCGCTGAATATTATTCCAACAGGGTTGGAGGCAGCGAGCAAAGCTACTGGTATACCGTTAAAACCTACCGTTTGTAAAACTTTTGCTATCTGATATTGACTTACGCCTGACAAATAATAAAGTCCTCCGCCTATGCCTGCTAGTCCACCCGCTATTATCATTGACAAAATAATAGAACGTTTCTCGTTAATGCCTGCATATTTTGCGGAATTTTTATTAAAACCGCATGCTTTTAACTCATACCCGAAAGTAGTTTTATTTAATAAAACATAGATTAGTATAGCTATTAAGACGGCTAAAATAAACCCGATATTCATATAATTTGAGCCGAACAAAGTATCTAAACCCCATTTTGGAATTAACGCACTTTCATTAACTGTTACGAGTTGAACTGTACGGTCAGCTTGCACTGAGCCGTAATAACTTTGTAACATAGGAGGTATGTTTGATATGGAAAGATTTACGACAAATAAACCTATCCAGTTGAACATAATACAAGTAATGACTTCGTTGACATTCAGCAATGCCTTGAATATGCCAGGGATGGCACCCATTATTGCTCCACCTATCATTGCAAGTATTAAACAAGCCCACCATGGTAAATTTAGTATAATAGCGCCATATAAAGCGAAAAACGCTCCCATTAGATATTGACCGGGTGCACCAATGTCAAAAAGTCCTGTGCGGAATGCAAATCCAACAGCTAATCCTGTCATGATAAGAGGTGTGGATGAATACAAAACATTTGCGAACGAAACAGGGTTTGACAACCCAGTTGCGAGCATTGCTCCAAGTCCTCCCAAAGCATGTGCGGGATTCAGCACTAACAAAAGTATGAATCCAAACAATACCCCTATCAAAATAGATGTTAAGGATGCAAGAACAGCAGTAAAGCTGTCTTTTTTGATTAAAACACGAAGTTTAGGCTCTTTATCGTCTATCGATACAAACAGACTCTTGAACCAGCGTCCGATTTTTCGAATGGTATTGCCAAACCAACCGCCTAATTTTGACCAAAAATTATTTTTATCCATTAGCGGCCTCCTGTCTTTTCGCACCTGCCATATACAAGCCGAGTTCTTCGACGGTAATATCTTTTGTCATAAATTCGCCCACTATTTCGCCTTCGTACATTACATACATTCTGTCGGATACGCTCATAACTTCTTCCAATTCCAGCGATATAAGCAAAACCGCTTTACCGCTGTCACGCTCCGCTACAAGCTGCTTGTGAATATATTCTATCGCCCCAACATCGAGTCCTCTTGTCGGCTGCACAGCAACTAACAAATCAGGGTCTTTGTCGATTTCTCTTGCAACGATTGCTTTTTGTTGGTTTCCGCCCGACATACTCCTAGCAGTTGTCGTTGGTCCCTGACCTGAACGAATATCATATTGCTTTATCAATTTTTCAGCATATTTTGTTACTTCCGCTTTTTTGATAAAACCGTTATGTTGAAATTCAGGTTGCCAATATCTTTGCAAAACCAAATTTTCCTGTAAAGAATAATCAAGTATCAAGCCATATTTGTGTCTGTCTTCGGGAATATGACTCATACCTTTTTTACTGCGTTCACGAATAGTTGCTCTTGTAATATCTATATCTTTAAAAATTATTTTACCTTCATTAGGTTTTTCCAGCCCTGTAAGAGCCAAAACAAATTCTGTTTGACCGTTTCCTTCAATACCCGCAACACAGACTATCTCGCCTTTGCGAACATTTAGATTCACTTTTTTTACAGCGTTGTTTTTGTGTATTTTGCTTGGAACTGTGAGATTTTCTATTGAAAGCACTGTTTCAGTTGGATGAGCTTCGCCTTTTTTTACTTGAAGCTGAACTTCACGCCCAACCATCATACGACTCAATTCTCTCACATTCGTATTTTTAGTTTCGACCGTGCCGATACATTTTCCTTTTCTAAGCACGGTACAGCGGTCAGATACCGCCATAATCTCATTAAGTTTATGAGTTATGAATAGTATCGATTTGCCTTCTTTTGCAAAACCACGCATTATTTCCATCAATTCATTGATTTCTTGAGGCGTAAGCACTGCTGTCGGCTCGTCGAAAATAAGTATTTCATTGTCACGGTAAAGCATTTTGAGTATTTCGACACGCTGCTGCATACCGACCGAAACGTTTTCTATCAAAGCATCGGGGTCTATATTAAGTCCGTATTTTTCTGACAAAGAGATTACTTTTTCTCTTGCTTCTTTTCTATTTATAAACCCTGCTTTGCAAGGTTCTTTTCCCAAAATTATATTGTCAAGAACGCTAAAAATCTCGA
>DAOPIV010000045.1:0-9118 GCA_035399325.1 Clostridia bacterium
AAGCTATCCGTAGGCGATATTGTCACATTTACCATGACCGACGGCAGAATAGTAACGCACCGCATAGTAGAAGTGTTAAATGCGGGAACAGCTAATGAAAGTTATCGAACAAAAGGCGACAATTCGATAAATTCTATTGATCCTGATATTTTGACTAGGGACAGAATATTGGCGGTTTATTTATTTAAGCTGCCTATGACATAACAAAAATGAAGCTATTTAAAGACGCAAAACCTATACCGATGGACACTTACAACACCGCTGTAAGCCTTAGAGATATTGTATCAGAAGAAGGCAATCTTACAGACGGTGTCTTTGAACCTACTTTAAAAAACGTAACTTTGGAAGTGAAAAAAGGTGAAACTGTGGGTATTTATAGCAAAAATCCTTTGGAATCGAAACTCACGGTGGAAATAATCGCAAACTTGCGAAATTATTACAGCGGCAAATGCGTTTTGATAGAACGGGGAATGATACGCAACAAACGTTATATTTTACCTCAGCTTTTTTTCTTCAATCAAAACAGTATGTTGATTGAAAATATGACTGTTTTGGAATATGTAGCTTTTACTCAAAATCTCAAAACCAAAGAATACGCAAAAATGCAAAAAACGCTTTTGGACGAAATTTGTGTTTTGGGAATGGACTACATTTCTCTTACGCCCATACACAAACTGTCTAATCAAGAAAAAATACTTGTCCAGCTTTATGTTGCCTATTTAACAAAAAGCAATATAGTGGTCGCCGAGCTTAATGAAATAATTTTTAACGAAAAAGAAATTGAAATTTTTAGAAACATAGTAAGATATATATCACAAGAACAAATGTCCTTTATATTTGCGACAGGACAAGCCACTTTGATAGGCAAAGCGGCTACAAAATATATAAGAATAGAAAACGGTTTTTCTCAAAAAGCGTTGCCCGTAAAAGAGATAACTTTAAAAGAAAAACTTTTTGCAATAAAGAAAGAACTCGTAGAGCTTCTTAAAGACGGGGAAGCAAGCGCTAAAACAAAGGAAAATAACGCAGTCCCAACAAAAACTGACGAAAAAGACACAGAGAAACGGTAATTATCAGATGATTTACAAAAACAGTTATTTCAATAGGGAGCTAAAAGAAGCTTATATAGTGGAATCAACCAGCCGAAGGAACAGTGTTCTTTACGGGTTTTTGTACGTTGTCGTAACTATCGCATTACATTTGATACTCAATACTTTGAGCGATACCGTTTTTGGTGAATTGTTCCCAGAAATAATGTCCGCCTCGATTTTTTCTATTGTATTTTTATACAATTTTGTTGCGCTTGTTCTTTTTGTGATTTATTTAATATCGAATTATCAATTATTGACTTTCCAGGAAATAAGCGACAATCGCTGGTATCCGCTCATTAAAAACGGTTACAGTGTAAACAAAATGATTACCGCAAAACTTTTGGCAAGATTTTTCCGTGTTTTGATTGTTTATACGGTAGGCTTTGCCGGTTGTCTGATTTTGGGTGGACTTATCGGATATCAGCTTGTTTTGCATTATTTGCTGAGTCTGTATTTTGTAGGTGTAACGGATATTTTACTCATATATATGATATCTCTCACCATATCAAACTTTATCAAAAAAAGCAGATATATGAGTTTGGTCATTATCGTTGTTTTTGTGCTGGTTACTGTTTTGCAGGTACAGCTAGGTTATTACGAAGCGATAAGTAATGTGACTGTAATGAGTAATTTTGCAAATCTTTTTGTATTCCCACGGCTTTTATATACATTAATATCAGTATTTATTTTCTTGCTTTGTCTTGCCGTCACATATTTGACAGTAAGATATAAATCAAGGCTTTTTAGTATGACAAAAGTCAAAGATGCGGAATATTATATGGATTATAAGAGCGACAAAATTGAAGCCGCTAAAAGTAGCACGCTCAATCCAAGCAAGGTAATAAACGCTGCGGTTACATCTGTCATTGTGGTTTTGGTACTTATTTTATTAGCTTTTAACGTTGCCGTTTTGCTGACAACCGACTTCGGCGGTCTTGACCAAGTTGCCGTAAAACCGATTTTGTTTCAGTCGTCTACAATGTCGCCCGTAATAAATTTAAATGACCTTGCTTTTTTTGAAAAAATTGACGACAGCTATGCACCGCAAACAGGCGATATTGTGCTGTTTCAATACAACGGGGAAGAATATGTCGAAGCTATTGTTGAAATCAATACTGACGGGCAGATTATTGTTGACGTCACAAATTATTCCGCAGGCACGGAAGTTGATTTTTTTGTGAAAACTATATCTATTGACTCTATCAGTCGAATTTATACTGGGTCAAATAGATGGCTGGGAGCTGTGGTATCTTTTTCTCGAAGTTTCTTTGGACGCATAGTTATGATGTTATTACCGATTGTTTTAATAATTTACCGCAAAAACATTGTAGAGTGGTTTGTTCGCCGTCATCCCGATTACGCACAGGATTTTGAAGAAACATCTACAAAAAAGAAAAAATAATATAAATAAACTTTAGGGCTGAGTATACTCAGTCCTTTTTTATAGCTTTTTTTGGTTGAATAACAAACAATATTTTTTTGATACTAATAATAAATACCGTAAAGGGAGAAATTTAATGGCATATAGTTACAAAGGGGCGATAAGTTTTGGACTTATTTATATACCGATAAATTTACAGGCGAGCGTCAAAAATAATGACGTCAGCTTTAATCTATTGGATAAAAACACTATGTCACGCATCAAATACAAAAAAACCTGTGTTGATTGCGACGACAAAGAAGTAAAACAACAGGATATTGTAAAGGGTTACGAATACGAAAAAGACAAATATGTGATTTTTGACGACAAAGATTTTGAAAAGATAAAGTCGGCAAAAGACAAAAATATAACGATTGAAAAGTTTGTCGACATCTCGGAAATAGACCCTATTTATTATGACAAAGCGTATTACGTTTTGCCGACAGGAGCGGAAAAAGCATACGCTCTTTTGGCTACATCAATGGAAGAGGCGGGCAAGGTGGGCATTGCCAAGACCGTATTGGGCACAAAAGAAACGCTGGTTGCCGTAAGGGTGAAAGACGGTAAAATGCTACTGAGCACTATGTTTTTTAATGACGAAGTTCAGAAGAACCTCGTAAAAAATATAGATGCGCAGCCCAGCGAAAAAGAAATAACAATGGCAAAAACCATAATAGAAGCAATGAGCGGAAAGTTTACCCCGAGTGAGTACCACGACGAGTATCGAGAAAAGTTGCAAAAAGCCATAGAAGAAAAAATTGCGGGAAAAGAAATTACCGCGTCCAAAGCAAGATCTATGGGCACAGTCACTAACCTTATGGAAGCGCTTGAAAAAACACTCTCGGGAGTATCAAAAGGCAAAAAACCTTCTGCCACTGTCAAAAAGAAATCAAAAAAAGCAAGCGGAGAATAGCAAGGTATTAGCAAGGTATTGAGAAGAAATTTAAAAAACGCTTGTTTAATAGTTTTCTAGAATCAAAAATTTTGTCTAAAGTTTTGGCAATGAATAGATGTTTGTAATTAAATAGCTATTAACAAAAAGACTTTTTGTTAACGCAAATCTTAGAAAGGGAAAAATGGAAAAATTAGAAAAATATAAACAAAAAAGAAATTTAGAAAAAAGCGGAGAGCCATTGGCAGAAGAGAAAAAAGCCGAGTCAAAAAATCTCGCTTATGTCGTACAGCACCATATTGCAAGTCATGACCATTACGACTTGCGGTTGGAATGGGACGGGGTGATGCTTAGCTGGGCAGTGCCTAAAGGTCCGTCGTTTAACCCTGCCGACAAAAGACTGGCAATCAGGGTGGAAAATCATCCGCTAGATTACAGACATTTTGAAGGCACGATACCAAAGGGCGAATACGGCGGAGGCGATGTTATGCTTTGGGATAACGGATTTTGGACGCCTGATTGCGATGTGGAGCAAGGGCTCAAAGACGGCACGCTAAAATTTTCAATTCAAGGCAAACGGCTTAAAGGCGAGTGGGCTTTGGTGCGTTTGGACAACGCAAAAAAAGACGACGAATGGCTACTCATAAAAGAAAAAGACCGTTATTCAAAAGACACAGAGGGCATAAGCGGTTTTAGAAGAAGCGTCAAAACAGGGCGCACGATGGACGAAATAGATAAGGGCGAAAAAGCCAAGCCGATGAAAAATCCGATAAGTAACGTTTCGCCGCAGCTTGCCAAACTCGTCACCGCTCCGCCCGAAACCGAAGACTGGATTTTTGAGGTAAAGTACGACGGCTATCGTATTTTGGCTTACTGCGAAAACGGCGAAACCACTCTTTTGACTAGAAACGGCAAGGATTATACAAAAAAATTTTTTACCGTAGCCGAGACGCTAAACGAGCTGTCGGTGGGCAGAGCGTTCGTCCTTGACGGCGAAATGGTGGTGGCGGATGAAAAAGGGCGTACGGATTTTCAGGCTTTGCAAAATTTATTGAAAAATAAATCCGACGCCGACCTTACTTACGTCGTGTTTGACCTTTTGGCTTTGGATGGTGTTGACTTGCGGAGCAAGACAGTTGTTGAAAGAAAAAGACTTTTGGAAAACCTTACAAAAAATGCACCTGAAAATATTTGTTACAGCGTTTTCGTTACGGGTGGAGGTTCCGACTGCGTAAAGGCTGCGTGCGCGCAAAGGCTAGAGGGGATTGTCGGTAAAAAGGTTAATTCCACCTATCGTGGCAATCGAAACGGCGACTGGATAAAGATAAAATGCGACAACAGACAAGAGTTTGTCGTTGGCGGATATACCAGAACCGATAAAAAAACAGACGGCGTGAGCGCTCTGTTACTCGGGGTATACGACGGGGGCAAGCTTGTTTATTCGGGGCGAGCGGGAACTGGATTTAGCGAAAAAGAGTCGAAAGAATTGGCGGAAAAGTTTGAGCATATAAAAATTGAAAATTCGCTTTTTTCCACGACCCCGAAAACGGGTAAGAATGAAAAGGCTTTTTGGATAAAACCGCAGTTTGTCGCAGAAGTAAAGTTTGCCGAATGGACGAAAGAAAACTTATTACGGCAAGCCAGCTATAAAGGAATGAGAGCGGACAAAAACCCCCTAGACGTAAAAAAAGAAAAAGCGGATGCGGTTGCAGGTGACAAAAAAATGAAAAAAAACGAGAAAAAACAAAACGAAGACGACGAAAAAAATTTAGAAATTGACAAAGCGAAATCAACAATCGGCGGAATAAAAATCAGCAATCCCGACAGACTGATTTTTCCAAAGCAAAATGTGACAAAGTTTGAAGTCGCAGAGTATTACGCTACGGTTGCCCAAAGAATGCTGCCTTTTGTCGGCGGCAGAATTTTGAGTATCGTGCGTTGCCCAAAGGGCGTGGGGAATGATTGTTTTTTCAAAAAGCATTACGATGAAAAAAGCATCGGAATTGAAAAAATACCTATCAAAGACAGTGACGGCGAAGAAGACATTTATTTTTATATTGCAAACGGGCAGGGGCTGATATGGGAAGCGCAAATGGGTACTATTGAGTTTCATACTTGGGGCAGCCGTGCGGACAGCCCGAATGCACCCGATATGATGGTTTTTGACCTTGACCCCGACGAGGGAATGGAGTTAGCGCAAATAAGACAAGGGGTTAAGGATCTCAAAAAGCTGTTGGATTCGCTTTCGCTGGCTTCTTTTTTAAAAACGAGCGGCGGCAAAGGGTACCATGTAGTTGTCCCAGTAAAATCGGCGGACTGGGATAAGTTTCACGATTTTGCAAAAAAAATAGCTCAGGTTATGGAAGGCAAAATGCCGACAAAATACACGAGCAATATCAAAAAAGCCAGCCGCAAAGGCAAGATTTTTATCGACTGGGAGCGTAACGGAAAAGGGGCGACCAGCGTTGCGCCGTATTCTTTGCGTGCACGAGACGGGGCAAAAGTATCAATGCCAATTGTGTGGAAAGAGCTCGGTACCGTAGCGCCCGACGGCATAGATATGGCTCAAGCAGTCGAGCGTCTAAAAAAACCCGACCCGTGGCAAAACTTTTTTTCCGTCGACCAAAGTTTAAAATTTTAATAAATCTTAGATTTTATCTAAATAAATTTTGGAAGAAGTTTTTCCTTTCTATTTTATCAAATCTAATATAAAAGTATATGAATGAACAAGTGTATTTCATTTAAGTTTCAGATAGTTAATTATTTTTTTTAAAAAAGCAGTAGTTTTCAATTCATCAAGACTCAATACTGTTAAATCCACAGGCATATTTAATTTTTCTTCTAAAACTGATCTAATTTGTTTAGTCTCATTTATCATTTCATGTGAAAGTTTGGAATAAATCAATAACAGATCAATATCTTTAGGTATGGCATTTTGATTTAAGGTCGAACCGAATAAGTAGACACTATCAAAAGATTTGAAAAATGTTATGTTTTGTAAAATAAACTTTGTATTTTTATTTTTTAGATTTGATTTTATTAATGTATTCATAAAAAGTATCCATTGTTAATAATTTAATTTTAATTATTTTGGAATAGCTATACGCTTCACTCGAAATACAGCTTTGTCCATTCCAATTATGCAAATTTACAATTACACTATATTCTGTTGGAGATAATTCCATCAATGCAGCTTTGCTTAGGCAGTAATTATAAATAAAAATCATTTTAGTGTTATTTATATATATCTCTCTTAAATTGTTTTTATATACATATTCAAAATTAATTTCTCGGCTTTTAATAAATTTCAAAGCAAAATTTAGAGTTTCGAATCGAATCTTACAAGGCTTAAAGCAGTTATGAGCATAATACAATTGTCTTAACCGAGGCGTATCATCAAGAAATAATGTATTATACTTACCGTTTTCTAGTAAAGTAATATATGGTTTATCTATTCCTATAACTATTTCACCCAATTTTTTTTGAGCATCTAATTTGGTTATCAGATCTTCCAAACTCTCTGTTAAGGGCAACAAATCTTCACTCACAGGAGCTATTCCAAAAATAGAGTTAATTTTTTCGGGAAAAAGTACTTGTCTATTTTTTTCATTATCTTGGCGAGTAGTTTCGAATTCATCTACATGCAATAAAAAATCGTGAATTAATTCCAAATTGGAATATTGTTTTTCGTTATGTGTTTGAAATAGCTTAAAATTATTTTCAAATAGTGTTTTAAGCTTGTTATTATTTATTAATATTATTGGCTCCAATTTATCCCATAGATCTTTATTTTTAGTTATATAATAATTTTCATAAATCTTTTTATTTTTTGATAATAAAGGTATGACCTCATTTTTTAAATTCTCAAAGGTTTCAAATTTTTTTCCAAAAAATTTAATAAGTTCTTGTTGCCGGATAAGTTTCCAATTTTTGACTTCTTCTGAAGAAAAAGCAGAATTATTATCAAAATTGGTATGACAATTTGGACATAGTACTACTAGGTTTTCAAACGAATTATCTGCTGTTTTGCAATAAGGGTCAATGTGTGCCCGTTCTATAATATCGCCATTTTCGCTAAATAATTCTCTTTGACAAGAAGGATTCATACATCTTCCCATTGATTCTGCATATAGTTTTCTTTTAACACTTTCGCTAATTTCTCTGCCCATTTATAATCTCCTCTGCTTTCGATTTACTTTTAAAATTATACCATTTATTTTAAAAAGTGCAATATATTGTTGATATATTAATATAAAAGCTCACAATAGCTGGAGAAAGACAGTTTTGCTGCTTAAATGAAAAAAATATAATATATTTTTATTTGACACAAAAAGGGCGATTTGATATACTTAAAAAGCTGTCAAATCGTTTTATTTTTCGGCGGGCGTGCAAGGAGCGCAAGCGACGGAATAGCGAGTGTGGGCTCGGCGTCAAACCGTTTGCCAACTTAGATAAAACAACGTTTTTCAAAACTTGGATTCAGCAAAAAATTTAATAGCAAATACGGAGGAATATCGAAGCGGTCACAACGAGGCGGTCTTGAAAACCGTTTGCCTTCACGGGCACGGGGGTTCGAATCCCTCTTCCTCCGCCAAGTGAAACCCAACCGCCCCCTATTTTTAGGGGTGGTTGGGCTTTTTTAGGAACAAAAATATCTTTCATATATTTCCCTTTTTCGTTGGTGCTTATGTTCGGTCTTCTTTTATGCCCCCGAAACAGAAAGATAACAATGCAACGCTTTTTGCCTGTTCCATTGACTTCTGTTACAGGTCTTCATAATTAATTAAGACTGAACTCTTGAATAAGTACGCAAACTTTGTTATAATAAAAATGTTAACAAAAGTGAATGTCGATTACTATAATTGATGGTCAAAAAAATAATTGTAATGAACATAAATTTTGAGGCAAAATATGAAAAAATACTAGGAGGAAAAACGCATGGGATTGTTTGATGTAATAAAATTTGACGGTGTGCCAAATAAAAAATGGATTATGTATAAATATCCGGGAAATGAGTTTTTTGATAAATCCACGCTAATAGTTGGCATTGGTCAGGTTGCCATTGCTGTGCACGGCGGGAAAATTGAAAATATTTTCAAAAATGGAACATACAAGCTAACAACTGAAAATTTTCCGTTTTTGCGAGTTTTGGTAAAAGCCGTACACGGCGGCGAAGTGCCTTTCTCTATGGAGATTTATTTTTTCAATACGACTGTCGGATTGAAAAACGTTTGGGGCACGCAAGCTCCGATACAGATGATAGATCCCAAATACAATATCAAAGTTAGAGTTCGGGCAAATGGTCAATATGCTCTTCAACTGAAAGACTATCAAGGTTTCTTCACTTCACTTATGGGTTCGTTTGGGGATAAAGTGCTTTTAGACTTTGATGATGTTACGACAATGTTCAGAGGAATAATCAATACTAAAATATCTGTTATCCTCGGCGAATATATCATCAAGAATAAGATCAGTTTTCTTGATATATCGTTGTTCCTTGACGAAATATCTGAGCTTGGCAAAAATAAGGTGCAAACCGAGTTTGAAAATTACGGTTTGTCCGTTATTAATTTCTACTTTTCATCAATCAACGTTCCCGAAGAAGACCTTGCAAAAATTACCGAGTTTCTAAATAAGCGTGCCGAATTTGACATAATGGGTAATGACCGGTACCGTGTTGCTCGCAGTTTTGATGTGCTCGAAAAAGCTGCGTCT
>DAOPIV010000046.1:0-8851 GCA_035399325.1 Clostridia bacterium
TACCTCCGTAATGCATAATACTATACAATACAGAGTATGTCAATTGTTTTTTATATAAATTTTTAAAAAATTTTTTCCGCTATTTTGCATATTTTATGAAATTTTAATTTAGGCAAAAACGAAAAAACCTGCTTTTTATTTTTCAAGCAAATTCACATTTTATAAATATCACAACATATTATAAAACAAAAAAGAAGGTGATGTATTTTATATGAATCCAATAGAAACCGATTACGGCAATGAACCGTTTGTGTTCAATATTGATTTAGCCACCGAGCTAAACAATAATTTTAGGACAGCGATTTGGACGGGAGAACACCTGCAATTGACTTTGATGAGCATAAAGGTGGGAGGTGAAATTGGGCTTGAGAAACACGATAATCTCGACCAATTTATAAGAATTGAAGAAGGCAACGGGCTGGTTATGATGGGTGCAAACAAGGATAAGCTAAACTATCAAAGAAATGTAAATGGTAATTTTGCCATAATCATCCCAGCAGGCACGTGGCACAATCTATATAATATTGGTAATAAACCGCTGAAATTATATTCAATTTATGCACCGCCGCAACATCCGTTTGGCACAATACATAAAACCAAAGAAGACGCAGACAAAGCAGAAATGGAAGAAAAATAATAAAAAAAACAAAACGGATTGACAAAATCAGTCCGTTTTTTTCTTAAGAATAAAAAAAATTTACAAAAAAAATTTAAAATTTAACCGCTAAAATATAGATTTTTAACACATAACGACTGAAATTGTGGGTTTAATATGAAAAAGCGTGCGGCGTAAGTTTTTGTAGTTACGTTAATGAGCGTTATTAACAAATAATAGAAAGAAAAAGGCTTATTGCAAGAAACAAGCCTTTCTCTTACTCGATATATTTTGAAGATTTTTACAGTCCAAAGGAAACTTTGCATTATTACATAGTTATTTTTTCTTTTCCTTTGAGCGTTTGTCGTTTATGATTTTCATATGGTCGGGGGTGATAAGGGTCACTTCGTGTTCCTTTGCCCAGTCGATGCAACCTTGGAGAGCAATTTTCAAAAATACACGGGGGACTTTTGTCATCATTTTGCAAGCGTCTTCCGTAAATTTTATTTTGTCGTCTATTCTGTTTGCGGCATATAAAACGCTTTGCAAATCAGCTTCTTTTGCTGCGGGAATTTTTGCAGCAATGGGACGACGGAAACGTGTGTACCAAAAATTAGTGCTGTCACGGTACCCGTAATCCACAGGCACTCTTGGGAAAGCAGACGCTTTTACGCCGTTTATGATTGCGTCATACTGTTTTTCTTTCATCAAGATTTTATCAATTTTCAAAATAAAGTGGCAGCCGAATTTGCTTGTGATACCGTTGAAATTGCGATACGGCGGGTCGATTCCTTCAAGCTGACCGACACGGGGTTTGTCTTCAAAAGCGCTCTCAAGCGTATCGTCCCAAGTACATTCAAAAACTTGATATGCTTTTGTCAAAATAAGAGGACGCTTTCCGTCACATTGTCCTTTCTCCATCTCAAATTTACAGTTCGCCATTTTTTCTGAGCTTGTCTCACCTGGGAAGCCAAGTCTTACCGCTTCTTTAAAATCCGCAATACCGTCTTCGATAAAGTTCAGTGCGCACACACCACGCTTTAATAAATTTTGTGCAGTATTGGAGCTGTTGCGGCATTCCAAAATCATTGCGTAATAGCTTTTTCCTGCGATATAGTAAGGAAAACAAAGCGAATATGACCCGATAGAAGTCGAACCGTCATCTGCAAGGGTGGAAATTAGCACGGTGGGCATTGGGAAAAAGGCGGAAGTTTGATAAAAATTGTCAACAATTCGTAAGTCTTTAAAAGAACTCATAATATTACCCCTTTTATTCTAGTTTTATTTTTATTTCAAAAAATATATTTAAATTTTTATAGCCGAGCAGGTTTTTCGCTTATTTATTTATTGTCAAGTTTTTTGTTCTGCCAAATACTTTAAAATTTTTATTTTTTCAAAAAAATGCAATCGGTTTATTTATTCACATTCTTTTTTTGCGGCGGCGAGCAAGCGTTTGCAGTATTCGTTAAATAATTCTTGTTCAGCTGGGTCAAGACATTCGGAAACTGTCAAGAGCCACTGGTCGTACAGCCCGACAACGGCTTTAATATTTTCTTTACCTATTTCGGTAAGAGAAAGGAGATTTTTTCTTCTGTTTTTGGGGTTTTGACGTCTTACGACATAACCTTTACTTTCTAGGGTTACCAAAGCCCGAGCTACTGTCGTTTTGTCAAGCTTTAAAGCATTTGAAACATCGTCTTGTGAAGAATTTGGGTGTCCAAACAAAAAAGTGCAAATCGTGTGCTCGTTATCAGACATTCCCAGCACACGTATTTTTTCGTGTCCGTATGCTTTGGCGTATCTAACTAATAAATATAAATTGGTAAAATTCATTTATATCTCCTTGACTGTTGAAAGTTCAACAGTCATAGTATATCACAAGGCGAAACGGAATGCAATAGCAAGATGTAGTAAATCGCTCTCCATTTTCGTTATTGACTTTTAGTATAGAATAATTGTATAATAAATAAAATGTTTTAAGGTGGCGTAATTTAATGCAAAAAATGAAAAGAAGAATTATTTTTATCACGACGCTGTTCGGTCTTATTATTACGGCGATTTCTTTCCTTTGTCCGCTCATTATCAAGTTTATAGTTGAGGACATTAACGACAACACTTTTACCGACAGCGATATACTAAGATATATTCTTATTATTATCGGGGTTTATTTGGCGGCATTCGTGTTTGCGAGTTTGTCAAATTTAGTCAGGAATCGTCTTTCGGTCAGTTTTAAGACTATGCAGAGCCACAAAATGTACGGATGGCTTATGGGTATGAATTATTCGGCGATAGTGGAAAAACAGCCGACATATCTGGCGGACAGAATATTTAATTCAATCGAAACAATCTATACATATTATTCTTCCGTTGCGAAAGATTACATAATAAACGGTGTGGTAATTGCCGTTTGTTTGGCTTTGGCGTACTATTTTTCTTTATGGCTGGGTATAGTGCTAACGGTAATTATTCCTATTCATCTCATATCTTATATTTTGCTAAACAAAAAACTGCAAAATAAATGTGTGGATTTGCAGACGAAAAACAGCAAAAGTTTTGCAAGCGTTATTTCTATTATCAATGAAGTTGATTTTTTCAAGCAACTCGATACCCACGAAAACGCACTAAAATTGATTGACGAAAATATAAACAGTGTGAATAAAGAAAACGCCGCCGTAACTAATTATGGTCAATTTGTAAGCACTGTCATGTATAAAATATTAGATTTAGCAAATGCTTTAGTTTATATAATCATTTCGATAAATTTCGTCACAGGGGCGATAACTTTGTCAAACTATGTTTTCATTTCAATGGTTTTAGGCTTATTCTTCCCGGCAATATCTGGTATTGTAAGCGCAAATTTGAGCGTTCGAAATATCAAAGCTTCAAACGATTTTATTCAAAACGAATTATTGAAAAACCAAGAGCAGAGCGGCGACACAAAACTCGACCGTGTTAACGTTATTGAGTTTAATGTACCGAATTTTTCTTATGATGAAACTACGTTATTAAAAAATGTGAATTTTTCAATTAAACAAAGTGACAAAGTATTTATTAGCGGAACATCGGGCAGCGGTAAAACTTCCTTGGTAAAAGGTATGTTGAAATTTATCGATATGGACGAAATTAAAGTAAACGGTGAAAATATTACTAACTATGAAAATCAAAGCTACCACAGCCGTTTTGCGTTTTTGTCTCAAAATTTGCCGATTATACCCGATACGCTAAAAAATAATATTTTGTTCGGCAAGAAACAAGATTTAGAATTTTTAAAAACCAAGAAGTTTATGCAAAAATTCTTTGATGCGGAAAACGGACTGAATGCAGCTATATACGACAACGGGGCGAATTTATCGGGCGGCGACAAACAAAAAATCGCTCTTGCTAGACTTTATCTCAGAGACGTGGACGTTATCGTTTTGGATGAATCTCTTAACGCAATCGACGCAGAATCAAAAAAAGATATTTTGGATACGCTGTTTACCGACTTCAAAGACAAAACGATAATAATGATTTCTCACGAAACCCAGCTAAAAGAATATTTTGACATTCATTACCAAATAAAAGACAAAACGGTAGTTAAAGCTTAAAAAAATGAAGTTCAGAACAAAAATCGATATATGGGTCTTTATTCTAATAGCAGTGATAATCGCTGCAATAATCTACAGTGTAATAAATTTATGTGACCCTAACAACCCAGATATATCTAAAGATATTATTCCAATAGTTATACTGACGCCCCTAATGTTTGTTGTGTTATTACCAATGTGTTTTGACACCTACTATGTTTTGGAAGACGATTATCTTTATGTCAAAAGCTGGTTTTTTTACAAAACAAAAATACAGTATCAAGAAATAACAACTATAAGACTGCATGTGAGTCTATGGGCTGCACCTGTGCTATCTATTTTTAGAATTGAAATATCTTACGGCAGGGGTGGCGGCGTACTTATAACTCCTCGAAATCAAAAAGAATTTTTAAAGCTACTAAATGAAAAAATCGAGAGGAGTAAAAACGATGATAATCCCAGTATCGACTTTTAGTATAAAAATATTTTATAATAAGCTAATAAATAAAAACGGAGGTTTAGTAGATGTTCAAACAATTAACCGATGAAATCAAAAAGCTGAATGCGGATGTTGCGGATTTTGCAACGCAGGAAAAAGCAAAAGTTTTGAGAAAAAAACTCATTATATGGGGGCTTGTTATTGCCGTTGTTGGCTTTGTGGGCGTATTCGTCTGCTTTACTCTTTTTGCGATAGCAGGAGCTAGTGCTACTGTCGGAAGCGGAATTACGGCTGCTGTGATAGTGCCGTTTGTGCTGTTTGTGCCGTGCGGCGTTGTCGGGGGAATAGGTGTGACAATAGCAAAACTCGGTTTAACTATTCTGATAGGCGGCGAGGCGGCAAAATTTGTAGACCAATCGATAAACGACCGATGCGAATGCGGCAACACAATAGAACCCGACGAAATTTTTTGCTCAAGTTGCGGACGAAGCGTGAGAAAAACTTGTTCCAAATGCGGCGAAATAAATGACCTTTCTGCAGAATACTGCAAAAAATGCGGCACAAAACTTTGATTTTCAAAAATAATTTCTACCAAAACATTGTGTAAAAAATAAAAAGTTTTTCCAACCATAAAGGAACAATATGAAACTGACATTTAAATATTTTAATGACGCACTGATAAGGTTCAAAAAAAGCTTTTTAGTTTCTTTTCTGCTTATCATTTTCAGCACGGCATTAAGCACTTTTTTGCCTTACGCAACTCGGATTTTTATCAATTTTAACAGCGAATCTTTTAACGTTTTGTATTTTTGTCTTGGGATCTTAGGTTTTCTTGTACTGTATATGATTGTCAATCTCACAACGGTTGTTTGGAACAGAAGTTTGGATGATTTTGGCGGCAAATACATCGCTAACTTGTCCGAAAGAATGATGACTGCCGTTTCAAAATCTTCTTTTGCGGATATTGACAAAATCGGCGCAAACAACATCAAACACATTCTTTATTACGACAATCTTGAAATATTCAGGGTTGTCGGATATTATGTTCCGACACTTCTAAGCTGTTTTGTCACAATTTTGGCGGCAATAGTGCTGTCAGCTTTTTTTGATTACAAAATCACTCTGTTTATTTTTCTCGCAAGCGCGGTCGGGTTTATTTTATCTTTTATTTCAAGAAAAGTTATCTCAACGGCGGGCAAAAAAGAAAATGTCCAACTAAAAGTCATTAACAACAACGTTGACAATTTTGTGGAAGCGGTAGAACTTATACAAACAAACAATCTGCAAGATCATTATATAAAAAATACTACTTCAAGCATAGGCGAATTTATAAAAACCGCAAAATCAGCTGATAGCAAAATTTACTTTTTCACTTATTTGGCTTCGGGGTACTACGCCGTTTTTGGTATTGCACTTTCCGCATTATTAGCGTTACCTTTTGCGGGCGAGTCGATAGTAAACTTGGTGTTTTTCACAATGCTCGCAAATATAATAATCAATCAAAGTCAAAAAGCCGAGACGATTTTGTTCCAGGCAATCAAAGCCCAAATAAGTTTGCAAAATGCTGAAAAATTATTGCGTTTAAGTCAAAGGCAAGGAGACAAGCCGCTAAGTGAAATCAAAGAAGTTTCATTTGAAAACGTATCGTTTAAATACGACAAAGATTTTGTTTTGAAAGACTTTTCTTTAACTTTAAGTAAGGGCGACTTTTACCTTTTGGACGGCGTCAACGGAAGCGGAAAAACCACTATTTTAAAATTGATTTTGGGGCTATATTCGCCCGAATCGGGTAGCGTTAAGATAAACGGCGAATCAGTTGACATATATTTGCAAGACGACATCAACCACCAAATATTATATTGCGGACAAGACGAAATTTTCCCCGACGGCAGCATAAAGGACTATATGTCGCTCGTTTTTGGACAAGAAATTAGCGAAGAAAAATATGAAGAACTTGTAAATTTTGTCGGGCTGAAAGATATTCAAGATATATGTAATAGCGGTGCAAACTTGTCGGGCGGACAGCGAAAAAAACTGTTGATAATAAAATTTTTACTTAGATATGCCGACGCTTCTTTTATTATACTGGACGAAATTCAAGCGGGGTTGGATAAAGCTACGGCGGAAAAATTTGTGAAATATCTCAATGACGCAAACTTTTCGCAAAAAACCGTCATTGTCATTGAACACACAAATAAAGATAAGTTTCCCAACGCCAAAAAAATATTATTAGATACTGTCCGTTAAAAAAAAATTTAATTCAAAAATATAAAAAAAGTCAAATCAGGAGAAAAAATGAATACAGAACTTATTGTCGTTTGTATTTTAGCCGCTATTGTCTTCATAGTTTTTATGTTTATAAAAACGCCGCAAGGACGGGGAATAGTGGGCGAATTGTCTGTAAAAATAATTTTGGGCAAGACAAAAGAAGGCGAAAAATATATTATCAACAATTTTATGCTGGTCGATAACGGAAAATCCAGTCAAATTGACCACATACTTATCAATCAGAACGGTGTTTTTGTAATTGAAACAAAAAACTATTCGGGACGGATTTACGGCAACCAAAGTCAACAAGAATGGACGCAAGTTTTGAGCTATGGCAAAATCAAACATAAACTTTACAATCCTATCAAGCAAAATGCCACTCACATTTACCGCCTTAAAAAACTGTTGCCTGAAGAAACTTATATCAAATCGGTAGTGGTTTTTGTACAGAACAATACAAAATACATACAAGCGCAAGGGGTGCTAAATTTGGGTCAGTTAGCAAAATGCATAAAAACCAGCGGCGACCATTCGCTTTGTCCAAGTGAAATGTCAAATATTTATAATCTTTTATTAAAAGCAAAAAACGAATGCAGTGTTACAAATTGGGAACATATTGCAAAAATAGAAACGATGAAAGAAAATATACAAAATAATATTTGTCCTCGCTGCGGAGGGAATTTGGTTGAGCGAAACGGAAAATACGGCATGTTTTACGGTTGCGAAAACTACCCCAAATGTGAATTTATAAAAAGGTAAAATTAAAAAAAGACTTATTTCGTTTGAAATAAGTCTTTTTTGGCGGAGAAAGAGAGATTTGAACTCTCGCTACGATTCACTCGTACTACTCCCTTAGCAGGGGAGCCCCTTCGGCCACTTGGGTATTTCTCCATAACCGAAAATTAAATTTGCATATTGCTTAAAAACCGTCTATTTACTTGATATATAGCGCACAGCCGCAAGCCTAACGCTATATTCGTTTTGCGCTTTTTAATTAAACAAAATTGTCTATTGTCTACAAATTGTCTACAGCGTTTCTATGTTTTGCAAGGCTACTGAAAAACCTTGCTTGACTATGATAGCATAGACTGCAAAAATAGTAAAGTTTTTAAACCAAAATTACATCTATGAATTTATTTCCAAAGCGGTTTATTATGCTAATTTGTAAAGTTATTTAATATTTTTATACCATTTTAACATTTGGGCAGCTTCTTCTTCGGTTGTGAAAACGCCAGCTGCCTTTTGAATTTCTACTGCGAATTCGCAATAGGCTTGACCCATAGCGGTAATCAAATTTCCGTCCCGCACAACATCGTGATTGACGGCAATTATTTTTTCAAAAATATGTTTGTTCTGCGGAGTGATAACAAAGCCTGCGGTGTCGCCCGTGGCACGCTTTCCGTCAAGAAGCCCATAATAAGCCATAATTTCAGCTCCGCCGCAAATGCCCGCTATGATTTTGCCTTTTTCATTAAGGCGGAAAAGGAACTCTTTTAGTACGGTATTTTCATATTCTTGTGCAGGGTTGCCGCCTGGAATCACAAAAATGTCAACATCATCAGGATCAAGTTCCGACAAAGTTATGTCGGGCAAAAATTTTTGGCGCTCTATGCTTGTGTAAATTTTGTTTTCAACCGCAACCGCCGTCAAATATTTTCCGAGAGCACAGCATACATGTACAATTTCAAATTCGACAAAACCGTCATAATAATATACGAAAATTTTCATTTTTTCACATTTCTCACTATATAAAGTTTTTTCTAAAATTTTTAAATTCCTGCATTTTGCGGTAAATATTTGTACCGCAAAAGCGTGTTCACAGCATACCACAAGGTAAAGCAAATGTAAATATTTTGGCGTTTATTTGGTTATTTGATTTGACATTTTGCGGGGTTTGTTGTATGCTTATTGTCGCAAATGAAATAAGTGTATGTACCCTTAGCTCAGCTGGATAGAGCGTTTGGCTACGGACCAAAAGGCCGG
>DAOPIV010000047.1:0-8766 GCA_035399325.1 Clostridia bacterium
AAACGGTTTTCCTCCGTTTTAAAAAAATTTCTTCCTCCCTAAGAAGAAAGCCGCTCTTGGGTTTTGCCGAGAGCGGTTTTTCTTTTCAAATTTACTTTTTTTGTCTAGTTTTATTGAAATTTTGACATATTAGCGTTAAAATTTATAACGAGGTGAATTTATGAATATCATTAAAACCAACATTCTTTCAGCCGATCAAACAAAGCAAATCCAAGATTTACAGTCGCTAGTTTCATCTTTTGACAGAACGCAAGATAACGTTTGGTTGTCCAATGAAATAAATATTGACAAAAATATGCCGTGTTTCTTTTTGGCATACGAAAAAAACTTGCTCATCGGTTTTTTAACTACATTTATGCCAAGTAAAGAGCAGCCAGAAATCACTGCTTTTACTCGACCTGATTTTAGAAGCAAGGGCGTTTTTACCAAACTTTTAGATGAAGCAAAAAATGTTTTGCGAGAATACGGCGTTAACGAAATTTTGCTTGTTATTAATGACGATAGCGAAAGCGGAAAACAGACTTTGCAAAAACTGTCACACGAATATAGTCATAGCGAAGCACGTATGGTTTGCAAAACCGCAAGCAATTTTCAGTCCGCACTTACATTTGTCGAGTGCGATAAAAGCAATATTAAAATTTTTGCAAAAATTCAGCAAGCTGTTTTCGAATCTAAAAATGAAGATAACTTTTCCGAAGCGTTACTGGTTAACCCCGATAGGTGCGGGATAATTGCGTATCTTGACAAAACTCCGATAGGTTGTCTGGGCATGTATTTTGACAAAATGGCGGACGAAGTTTTTTTATATGGGGTGGGCGTTGTGGACAGATACCGTGGATGCGGGTACGGAAAACAGATGCTTATGTATGCTCAAAACGTTGGGTTGAGCCGTCAAAGTAAAGTCGTTCTCGACGTCAATGTGCAAAACGACACCGCCTTAAACCTTTATATCAAAGCCGGCTTTAAGCCGCTTTATAAAATGAATTATTACAAACACAAAATATAATTTGTTTTTTTGTTTTGATGTTTTTAGCAATTTGATTTTTTACAAGGCGAAAGAGCCTTGTTTTTTGTCGTAAAATGACGAAAAAAGTCACTGTCGAATAATGACTTGTTTTGTCAGCCTATTGAATTTCATCTCAAAATAAGGTACAATTATTGAACAGGGGGAAGTAGTGTTATGATTAGCGTGGCGATAATAGGTCTCGGCAATAGAGGAAGAATATATGGAAGCCATTTTTTTAGAAATAAAAACGCAAAAATTGTCGCATTATGCGAAAAAAACACTGCGTTTCTAGACGAATACTCACGAAAATGGAATATCGATGTCGAAAACTGTTACACAAGTGATAAAGAATTTTTTGAGGCGGGTAAACTTGCGGACGTTTTGGTGATAGCCACTCACGACAGAGACCATTACAGACACGCCGTTTCGGCATTGAATATCGGCTATAATCTTTTGCTGGAAAAACCCGTTTCCCCGATTTTTTCCGAAACGGAAGAAATTGCAAAAATTGCAGCTGAAAAAAAATTGACCGTTATTGTTTGCCATGTTTTGCGATACGCAAAGTATTACGATAAAATTAAATCCATCATAGACAGCGGTGCGATTGGCAAAATAAGACATATAAACCACACAGAAAACGTAGGCTACTGGCATTTTTCACATTCATATGTAAGGGGTAACTGGCGTAGAGAAGACGAGACCGCACCGTCTATACTGGCAAAATGCTGTCACGACCTTGATATGATGTACTATCTCACGGGAAAACAAGGCAAAACCGTTTCGTCAAACGGAGAATTAAGTTATTTCATCGCAAAAAACAAACCTAATGGTTCGCCTGAGTATTGCGAACAAGGCTGTCCGTCGGCGAAAAACTGTCCGTACGAAGCACGAAAAATTTATTACGGAATCACTCCGCACACTTTGCCGTATATGATTGTGAATGCAAAACTTATTACAGCAGACCCAAAACCCACTATAAAAAAACTAAAAATCGCATTAAAAACGTCACCTTATGGAAGATGCGTTTTCTCTTGCGATAACGACGTTATGGAAAATCAAATTGTTAATATCACTATGGAAGACGGCTTAACCGCAACGGTGGGCATGACGGCTTTTTCACGCCGCTGTTACCGTAAAACCCACATATACGGCGAAAAAGGAGAGATTTTCGGCAATGATATAGACGGATATTTTACGCTCAATATTTTCGGCGGCAAGAGTAAAAAAATCCGTGTTAGCCGCAAAGTTATTTCTTTGCACGGGTCCAGCGACAAAAACCTTGTAAATGAATTTATAGACCTAATGAACGGAAAACCGTATTCTAATAAAATTACTTTTATATCGCAAACTTTGGAAAGTCACCGTATTGCTTGGTATGCCGAAATAGCGAGAAAATCTCATAAGACGGAGAACATAAGATGACAAAAACGGTAGTCCTTGTTGACGGCAATTCAATTTTAAATAGAGCATATTACGCTTTGCCGATAATGAACGACAGTCACGGACGCAACGTAAACGCTGTGTATGGATTTTTGAACATTTTATTTAAAGTGTTCAGCGATTACAATCCCACGCACGCTGTGATTGCTTTTGATATGAAAGGCAAGAATTTTCGTCATGACCTTTACGACCTTTACAAAGCAAATCGTAAGGGTATGCCCGACGACTTGGCTGCCCAATTACCTATTTTGCAAGACGTTTTGACTGCAATGAACGTGACGATCGCTCAAAAAACAGGAGCGGAAGCGGACGACATTATCGGCACTCTCTCTAAAAAATTTGATGCAAAAAAACTTTTGGTTACGGGCGATAGAGATTTGTTGCAGCTTATTGATACAGATACCACCGTTTTGCTGACAAAAAAGGGAATTACTGAAGTGGAAAGGCTTGATATAGCCTCACTAAAAGCAAATTACTTTATGACGCCCGACCAAATAGTGGAATACAAAGCTCTTAGGGGCGATCCGTCGGATAATATTCCCGGTGTCAAGGGCGTCGGCGAAAAAACAGCTACCGAACTTATTTCCAAATACGGTGACATTGATAATATTTATTTTAATATTGAAGAAATAAAAGGCTCTCTAAAAGACAAATTGACTGAAAACAAACAAATGGCGTACTTGTCAAAAACTCTGGCAAAAATCAAAACCGATGTAGAGTTTGCTTGCGAAATAGATGACTGCGAAAGAAAACCGTATTCAGCGCTGGTAAGAGATAAATTTATCGAACTCGAATTCCGTTCACTTATCAAAAGGCTGGAAGCAATCCCAGAAGCCGTAGTCGTCGTTCCAAAAGCAACTTGCGAAACAGTCAATATCAAATCTATCAGCGAACTCGAAAATACAGTAAAAATTTTGCAATCAAGAAAAGAATTGACAATTTATTTTGGGCAAAATATTTCCGTTTTTTCAGAGAGTTGTTTGTACGCAATCGAGATTAGCGACAACTTTTTGGACGGAATAAGCTTTGCAGACGCATTGAACGCAATGAAGCCGCTGCTTGAAAGCGAAACGGAAAAATGCGTGTATGACGCCAAAGCCTTAAAGCATTTACTCGACCAATATGGTATTATGCTCAACGGCGTAAAATGGGATGTTTCCATTATGCAGTATTTGGTAGAGTACCGTGCTTTCAAAAATTTTGAGTCGCTCACGGAAAGTTACTCCGTGCCCTTAGACGCAAGCGGATTAAACAATGTTAAAGAAACATTGATACAAAACTTGATAAAGACAGGCACGCAAAAGTTGTATTTTAATATAGAACTGCCTTTGATGCAGATTTTGTATGAAATGGAAACTGAAGGCGTGGCTGTGGATACCGACTTTTTGAATAATCTTCACAGTCAATATTTAGAAAAAATCAACGAACTGACAAAACAGGTTTATGAGCTTGCAGGTGAAGAGTTTAATATCCTAAGCCCGAAACAGCTTTCGGAAATATTATTTTCAAAACTCAAACTTCCGCATTTCAAAAAAACTAAAACGGGTTACTCAACCGACAACGATGTATTGGAAAAACTTGCGGACGAGCACCCGATTGTTTCGCTGATTGTGCAGATAAGGCGTTTTTCAAAACTTAACGGAACATATGTAGAAGGACTGAAACCGCTTGTAAAAAACGGATTATTACACACAACCTACAATCAAACACTCACCACAACAGGCAGACTTTCGTCGTCCGAGCCTAATTTGCAAAACATACCCATAAGAAACGACGAGGGAAGAGAACTGAGAAAAATGTTCGTGTCGAAATATGATACCCTCGTTGCGGCGGATTACAGTCAAATAGAGTTACGACTTTTGGCACAGTTTTCGGGCGACCGAAATCTTAGGGACGCTTTTAACACCGACAAAGATATTCATACCGAAGTTGCGGCGGACATTTTTGGCGTGCCGTCCGAGATGGTGACCGCAAATATGCGTAGAGCGGCGAAGGCCGTGAATTTTGGCATAATTTACGGTATAAGCGACTTTGGACTGTCGCAAAATATCGGTATTTCGCAATCAAAGGCTCACGAATATATAAAAAAATATTTTGAAAAATACCCGACTATAAAAGCGTATTTAGAAAATTCTGTCGAGCAGGCAAAAAGAGACGGATTTATCACAACAATAGCTGGCAGAAGACGTTTTATTCCCGAACTAAAATCCGCAAATTATCAGCTAAGAATGTTTGGCGAAAGAGCGGCTATGAATATGCCTTTACAGGGAAGCTCAGCGGACATTATAAAAATCGCAATGATTAACGTCGTTAACAAAATGAAAGAAAAGGGTTTGAAAAGCAAACTTATTATGCAGGTGCATGATGAGCTTATTGTGGACGCTTTTACGGAAGAAGTTACGTTAGTCGAAAAAATATTGAAAGAAGAGATGGAAAACGCAGTAAAACTTGACGTCAAGCTTACGGTCAATATAGAAAAAGGAGGTAATCTTTTTGAGTCAAAGTAAAAGAGTGATTGCAATAACGGGCGGCATTGGTTCGGGTAAATCAGCGGTATGCGAAATTTTGAGTGATTGGGGTTACCCCGTCATAAACTGTGACGAACTCGGAAAAGAAGTTTCGGAATATCCGTCAGTTTTACAAAAGATTTCAGATTCTTTCGGAAAAGGTTTTGTCATAAATGGGAAGCTTGAGAGAAAGAAACTTGCGGAATATGTTTTTAAGGAACAGTCCCGAACTGACAAACTCAACGAAATTTTTCATACTGAAATAGGGGAATTATTGAAAATAAAATTGAGTTTGTTTAGCTCGCTTGTTTTTGTAGAAGTTTCTGTGCCAAAATCATTGCCAAACGGCATTGTGGATGAGATTTGGGAAGTCAAGGCAGACCTTGAGACAAGAAAAAAAAGAATTATGTTTAGAGATAACATAAGAATAGACCAAATTCACGACATTATGAGCCGTCAAAATTATTCAGTCGAGGCAGATGTGGTAATAGATAACAACGGGTATATAGAAGATTTGAAATTGAAATTGAAAGACCTTTTGTCTGATATGGGAGAAAATCAAAAAATCTTTAATATTGAAGAAAATGAAAAAGCCGAATAACTCGGCTTTATTTTTTTATAAACTATTATATAAGATTGTTTTCAGTAAGTATCGCACCTAGTTTCTTAAGATACAGATAGGTTGATTTCAGTCGTTCTATGGTGTGATAAAAGCCGATCCAAATAATTTTGATTAGCTTTGGATTTTTTGACATCAAAGCGAATTTCATAGCGGTAGTCATTTCTCTAGCATCGGATTTTTCCTGCTGGGAGAAAAATATTTCGCTTTCGGATTTTTCAGCAATAATATCTATGATTTCCAGCATTTGTTCCATCATAACACGAGTTATGTAGACCCTTTCTGGGTTGAAGTATGTTTCGGCGTCGGGTGCGGCTTTGTCATAAATTTCGTCAGAAACCGCCGTCGACAATATTTTTTCACCTATATGCTTGAACGGTTTTAAAAATTGTGCCGAAAACTCCGTATATGCAGTGTTTGAGTCTTCGCTTGTATAATATCTATGCAAAAAATCCACTAGGTCACGTTTACCTGTGTCAAATTCAGTCAACAAACAAACAACAAAAGCAAAAATACGGCTGTCGGTGGGGGGTGTTTTCAATTTTTCCTGCATCGTTCCGTCTGCACGGGTTATTGTAGTTTTTGAGCGTGCAAATTCTTTTGCGTAAGATATTTCTTCCAGCGATTCGCTTATTCGAGTCAAAAACGTTTGGTTTGACGCAATAAATTTTAGCATACCCGAAATAGTTTTGTCGGTGAGAATAATTTTTGATTCTATTAAACTGTTAGCTCGCTCTACAAAAATTTGCATTTCATTGTTCATTAGTCAATAATCTCCTACAAAAAGAATTATAACATCATACCAAAAAGTATTCAAGTCTTTAAATTTATTTTTCGACCAAAAAAGGGCGAAATTGTTGTTTATTCCGCCATTATGTAGTATAATTATTCTCCAAGCAATTTAAAGAAAAATTACGGAGCGTATATGCAAGGACTTACACAAGACAGTACCCAAAACAAGCTTATTTTATTATTTATATTCGACCAAATGGAAATGCCGTTATCGGAAAGCACGATAATGGATTTGTGTCAAAACAAAAACAACTGGATAGAATATGTAAACTGCAAGCTTGCCTTGGAACAGCTTATGGAAGCGAATTTTGTCTGCAAACTTAAAGGCGGCGGCAATGAATATTTTTACAATATTACCGTTGAAGGCAGAGTTTGTCTGGCGCATTTTTTTGTCCGTATACCTTCAAGCACAAGAGACACAATCTCAAATTACATAAAAAATAGCCGTATGAACTATCGCAGAAAACAAGAATACAGCTCGTCTTACATAAAGCGTGACGACGGTACATACGACGTAATTTTGCGAATAACAGACACAATACAGCCGACTTTGGAAATAAAGCTAAATGTCCCGAACCGCAACACGGCAAAATACATAGACAAAAACTGGGGCGAAAAAGCCGCATCCGTATATTCTCAGCTGTATGACAGTTTGGTGGAATAAAAAAACGCTATTGTAATTAACAAAGCGTTTTATTTTTTTACTTTTCATTAGTTTTTTAGCTATAAAGTCACAACACACCTGCTTAAGGCAATATTTCATCTTGAATAAAAACTTCCTTCAAGCAGTTTGTAGCCGTATTCGTAGCCTATTTTTTTGTACATACGTTTTGCCGCTTGATTAAATAAATCTACTTTCAAAAAACATTTTGGACAGCATTGGAGCGATAGCTTTGTAAAATTTCCAACCAGCGACGAGCCGTAACCCTTGCCACGTTCGTTGGGGTCAGTATACACGCTGGAAAGCATCATACCACGAGAGCCCAGCGCTTTTGTTTGCAGACACGAAACTACTTGTCCGTCCGTTTCCCAGACATAAAAAGCATTCAGACGTTTTAAGGTCAAGGCTCGCTGTACTTCATACCCGATCACAAACCCGTTTGATTCACGGGCAAGTTCCAGCATAAAGCACGTAATTGTGTGTAAATCCTGCATAACCGCTTTTCGCATAACGCCTTTTACTGACTCAAAAATTTTCGTTTCTTCGCAAGACATAGTGGAAAGTTCTCTTTTTGGCACAAAAGAGCTTTTCGTTTTGTTGGCGTAAATTTTTGCAAATTCCGTCATCAAATTTTGCTCTCCCGAAACTACGCTAAACTCTATTTTGTGTGTAATCAATCCGTCAACAAAAAAATCAATTGTTTCAAGCGTATGCTCGCCTATTTCGTGGGTAAGATACATTTTGCCGTTTGACCTAATAAAAGCGCAAAAAATTGGCAACAAACCGTCGTAAACTGAAATGAAAACCGCTTTTTCGTCTAATGAATATTTTAAAATCCCGTATGAATATAAATTTTTCAGCTCGTTGGCGAAATACAAAGATTCGTTTTCTTTTATGTAGTCATCCGCCTTGTCGTAGCGTTTAAATTGTAATATCATAACTTTTGTTTCCTTTAAAAAAATGACGCTTTTTTATTACGCCGACTCTTTAGAATAGATATATTTTACATTAAAACGTCAGCAAAATCAATAGTTTTACTTATTAGATAAGTAAATAAGAAAAAACCCTCATTTAATCACGAGGGTTCTATGGTGAAAATTATGTTCATAACACGCACTCAAGCTGACAATCGCATGGTTCTTCTTCTGCGAGCTGTTGATTGTACTCAACCGCCTCCACACAGCCCATCGCTTTATAGAATGCTTGAGTTTCTACCGATGATTGAGCGGATATATATAGTTTTTCGGCACCGTGTTTTTTTGCCCACTTTTTTGCCAATTCAAACAACTCTTTACCTATTCCTTGCCCTCGCATATCTCGTGACACATGAATGCTGGACAAATCCATATATTTGGCATCAATCCCGAATATGGCAGGGTTCACAGATGTAAATCCCTTGAGTTGTCCTTTATAGAAAGCTCCAGCAACATATCCATTCGAGTTAATCAGATTTTTCAGATACTGAACCTCTTCTCGGTATCTATTTTCAGACCAGTTATCAACAAATGGACTATCTATAATAAGCCATTCACCATTTATTTTTCTCCAACTCTTTGTTACATTCTGCGTCCTGTCAAAAAAAGCAAACATTGATAAGTCAATATCGTTAGCAGCCAATGTTTTGTAAATAATCACGTTCAGTTCACCTCGCCAACTATAAAATATATTCACTAGCAAATTCCAATTTACAAGTATCATTTTATCATATTTTTCGCATTTCTCACCGTCAATTTTGAATATT
>DAOPIV010000048.1:0-8598 GCA_035399325.1 Clostridia bacterium
CGCTTGCTTTTGAGAAAATTTTATCGAAGGAAGATATATCAAAACTCTATTCCGTAGCTTTTGATACTGAGGCAAGGCTTTTGGAGACAAATTTGGGATTGCTCTCTTTCGACAAATGTTTGCCTGCTCTCGTTACCAGACATGCCAATATCGAAGGAATGACAGATATAAACATTTGTTTGGTGTTTGGGGTGGAATACTCGGACTTATGCGAGCTTGATAAAAAAATATTTGGATAAAAAACATAAACCGCTTTAAAGGCGGTTTTTTTTGTAAAATTCAAAAAGTCGTATTGCTCCAAAAGTTTGTGTTAGTTATGTTTCAAGCGTTCTTAATTGCTTTTTTACCGTGTAAAATATAAAAGTGAAGAGTTTTATAAAAATACTTTCCGCCGTTTTTGTAATGACGGGCAGTGTTATAGGGGCGGGCTTTGCCACGGGTAGAGAAATTTTTGTATTTTTTTACGGTGGCAATTCTTATGCCGTTGGTTTTTTGTGTTTTTGTCTTTTTTTTGCAGGGTTTATGGTTGTTTCTGTGTTTGCAAACCGTTTTCGTGTAAGCGAAACACAAGAATTGTTCAAGCGTCTTTACGGCAAAGCGAGTGCAGCGGCAGAAATATCATTGTCGTTATGTTTGTTTTTTGTGCTTTCCACAATGCTCTCTGCGGCTAATCTATGCCTTTCAGATATTACGGGAATAGACGAAAAATTTGGTATTTACGCCGCCGTAACGGCGGTATTATCTGCCCTTATTCTCCAAAAGGGTATGAAAGGGGTAAAAATAATGAACGCCATAGCTGTGCCGCTCATTATTATTTTTGTAGTGACTGTATGTGCTGGCGGTGAAGGCTCAAGTGGTAATGTCAAATTTTTTTCGTCTGTTGGGTATGTTTGTTTCAATATCGTAATGATGAGCGGAATTTTGGTGAATCTGGCAAAAAATATGACGATAAAAGAAAATTTTTTTGCTTCACTAATAAGCTCAATTTTATTAGGAATGCTTGTTTGTTTTGAACTTATGCGGCTAAATGACCCCGTATACAGTTTTGTTCCAATGCCGCTTATTTCATTAGCGAAAAGCTGCGGCTACTGGTTTTATATTGCGGCATGCGTTATTTTATATCTATCAATTTTCACAACAATTTTGAGCACAGGTTTTCCGCTTGTCATTAGACTTGAAAAAATATTTGTCGGCAAAAAACGCTGTGTCTGGATTTTGATGTGTGCAGCGACGGTTTTTTCTTATATTGGATTTGACGCAATTATTGCATACGCATACCCGATAATGGCTGTTTTTGGAGTGATAAATTTGATTTTTATCATTGGTTTTTTAGTTAAAAATAGTATTAAAAGCACTGAATTGCGATATTTATCGCAAAAAGACACAAATGTTCTTGACAAAAACGCAGAAAAATTATAAAATCTCATAAAATAAAGCATTTGAGCAAAAAGGAGTACCCGTGTGGCGAACCTTTTAGAGAGCCGTGAATGGTGAAAAGCGGCGGAAACGGCACGGAAAAGGTAGTTTTGCAAAGCTTCTTTGGTGAAATAATAGTAGTCAAAGCGGGATTAGACCGTTACATCTTTTCATTAAGTGCAAGCCAAATATCTAAGGCTTGAATTAAGGTGGTACCACGTTACACACTCCGTGTTGGCGTCCTTTGTTAGGACATACAACACGGTTTTTTATTTATTTTAAAAAAATATTGGAGATAAACGGCTATGGAAATGGAAAAAACTTACGAACCGAAAATATTTGAAAAAGACATCTATACTTGGTGGGAAAAGCAGGGATATTTTGCCCCTGATATGAATTCCACCAAACCGTCATTTACTATAGTGATGCCGCCGCCAAATATCACGGCACAGCTTCATATCGGTCATGCGTTAAATAATGCTATTCAAGATTGCCTTATTAGATACAAACGCATGAAAGGCTTCAACACGCTTTGGATACCCGGAACTGACCACGCATCCATAGCTACGGAAGTAAAAATCATCGAAAAGCTCAAAAAAGAGGGTACTGATAAATATGCTCTTGGCAGAGAAAAGTTTATGGAGCGTGCTTGGCAGTGGTATGCCGAATACGGCGGACGGATAGAAAATCAATTAAGAAGTCTTGGACTAAGCTGTGATTGGAACAGAAAAGCCTTTACAATGGATGAAAATTTGTCAAAAGCGGTAAGGCACGTTTTCGTAAAACTTTACAACAAAGGGCTAATTTATCAAGGCGACAGAATCGTAAACTGGTGTCCGTGCTGTCAAACAGCATTGTCCGATGCGGAAGTGGAATATGAAGAGCAAGCGTCGCACTTGTGGTATTTTTGCTATTATACCCAAGACGGCAAAGACAGCCTGACTTTTGCAACCACTCGCCCCGAAACTATGCTTGGCGATACCGCAGTGGCAGTGAACCCGAGCGATGAAAGATACGCTCATCTAGTTGGCAAAAATGTTGTTGTGCCTTTTGTAAACAGAGTTATTCCCGTTGTTGCTGACGAATATGTTGAAAAAGATTTTGGTACAGGCGTTGTTAAAATAACCCCCGCCCACGATCCTAACGACTTTGAAGTCGGTATGCGTCATAATTTGCCTATCATAAAAATTATGAACGGTGATGCGACAATGAACGAACTTGCGGGCAGTGAATACGTTGGTTTGACAAGAGAACAGTGCCGTAAAAAAATCGTGGAAAATATGAAAGCATTGGGACAGTGCGTAAAAATTGAGGACTACAAGCATAATGTAGGCAGCTGTTACCGCTGTCACACAACCGTTGAGCCTATCGTTTCCAAACAGTGGTTTGTAAAAATGAAAGAGCTTGCCGAGCCTGCTATTGAGGTGGTCAAAAAAGGCGACGTTAATTTTGTTCCAAAGCGTTTTGAAAAAACCTATTTCAACTGGATGGAAAATATACGAGACTGGTGTATTTCCCGTCAACTGTGGTGGGGACACCAAATTCCCGTTTGGTACTGCGGTGACTGCGGCGAAATTATTTGTGCTGAAAACGAACCCGCAAAATGTCCGAAATGCGGAAGTCAACGGCTCACGCAAGACCTCGATGTTTTGGATACCTGGTTTTCGTCAGCTTTGTGGCCTTTTTCAACACTCGGTTATCCCGAAAAAACAAAAGATTTACAAAAATTTTTCCCGACAAATGTTTTGGTCACAATGTACGACATAATTTTTTACTGGGTTGCGAGAATGATTTTTTCGTCAATTGAGCATATGGACGAAATACCTTTTGATACAGTTTTGATACACGGTATGGTAAGGGATGCGCAAGGCAGAAAAATGAGCAAATCGCTCGGCAACGGTGTTGATCCGCTGGAATTTATCGACAATTACGGAGCGGACACTTTGCGGTTTTCTTTGTTAAACGGTGTTGCAAGCGGTAACGATATGCGGTTTAATTCCGACAAGGTTGAAAACACCCGCAATTTTATGAACAAAATTTGGAATGCAAGCAGATTTGTTTTGATGAATTGTGAAGGTAAAAATCTTAAGAAACTGGATGACTGCAAACTTACTCTTGCGGACAAGTGGATTTTGACACGACTAAATACCGTGATTAAGGAAGTTGGCGACAACATAGATAAATACGAACTGGGCATTGCTTCAACAACTCTTTACGAGTTTATGTGGAGCGAGTTTTGCGACTGGTATATTGAGTTTTCAAAACCTGTTCTGTATGGCACTGACGAAACCGCACGTGAAAGCAATCTGTCCGTTTTGGTTTATGTGTTGGACAAAATTTTAAAGATGCTGCATCCGTTCATACCCTTTTTAACGGAAAAAATATATCAAAGTTTGCCCGAACACGGCGAAACAATAATGCTGGCAGATTTTCCGTTGCCTCTTGAAACAGAATACAAAACTGAATACGATATTGTTGAACTTGTCAAAGATATGGTTGTAAAAATTCGTAACACAAGAGCGGAAAACCAAGTGCCGCCGTCAAAGCGTATTCGCCTTGCGATAAAACCGTCAAGCGGTTGTGAGGAAATCTTGAAGGCTGACGTTTATATTGAAAAACTTGCAAATGCCGACGTAAAATTTGTTAAAGAATATGATGGCGACAAATCCATTACCCTTGTTTGCTTGGCTGGCGAAGTATTTATACCTATGGGCGATATGGTGGACAAAGAAAAAGAAACCGAAAGAATAGGTAAAGAACTTGCGACTGTCGAAGACGAAATCAATAGGGCTAAGGGCAAACTCGAAAATCAGGGATTTGTAGCAAAAGCTCCTCCCCAACTAATAGAAGCCGAAAAGGCAAAATTAGCCGATTACATTGATATGAAACTAAAACTTCTCGACCGCCTTGAAAGTTTAAAAAATATGTAATATTTAAACAGAATTAGTATTAAAAAAAACCGTGTTCAACACGGTTTTTTTATTGTTATTAGAGAATTTATTTACAACAAGAACACACCTGGAATGGCGATAGCCAAAATGACTCCGACTCCGAAAGAAAACAGGTTTGCAACAAACGAATATATCCAGGCAAGCCATATTTTTTTGCTGTCCAGACCGCATTTCGGCATATATGCCGTATATAAAGCGGCTTCAATCAAAAATACGAGCCATTCCGCCAAAGCATAAACAAATACGAATGAAAACGCTCCGCCAAAATAGCTGACGACATTCAATCCGACGTTAAGTAAAATTTGTGTGGCGAGGTTGACATAAAGTATCAACAAAATTTGTTTTTTGTTTGTAAATCGGAAAATCAAAGCGATTAGAAGTTCCAGCCCGATGGTGCCAACAATACGGGCAAGCAAGGAAATACCTTGCCACAAAAAGTCGTAATGTTTTTCGACAGTCGTCCCGCTGGTGTATGTTTGTACCATTCCTATTTCATCAAGGGTAACGCTGAGTAAAAAATTGCTGTCAAAAGCGTAGCGTTCACAGACTCCGCTCACAATAAAAGTATCTTTTTGCGGCAGATAAATTAGCACTTTAAAAGTTTGCGGGGGATAATATGTCCAACTAAACGGTTCGGTTGCCGAACAAGCTTCAAAATATTGCAAAAAATAATATCCGTCAGCGTCAACGTAATCAACAAATTTTTGCCATATTTCCGGATTTTCATCGGCATACCAAGACGGGTATTCATCCGTCGGGTCATAAACGGAAAAAGGGCCTGTGGAAGGCTCGCTGGATAACAAAGTTACGAAAAATTCGCCTTCGTCATCAAGCCCCGTAAATTCAACGGTTACCGATGGTTTTGGTCCCATATCGGCAAAAGCGACATTGGGTAAAAGAAGCGTTACTGAGAATATGAATAACAATATAAGCAAAAGGATTTTCTTTTTCATTGTTTTACAAGATACCCCTTATTTTTTTTAGACTTCTCCCAACTAAGTTTAACACAAAAAACGGCATTGGTTCGTTTGTTTTAAAAATTTGTTTTTTATTTTATTTATTACATAAAAATGCCTGGTACAAAATATGCTAACAGCGCACCGATTGCAAAAGACATCAGATTTGCCACAAAGGCATAAATCCAAACAAGCCAAATCCGTTTCTTTTCTCCTTCGATATATTTAGGCATTTTGACAGAATATACTATACCTTCTATGATAAACACGGGGATTTCCGTGACTATGTAAAGCAAGGAAAAAGCCAACCATCCAAAATAAAATGCGATTATATTTAGAGCGACGTTCAGTATAACTTGTGTCGCAATATTGGTGTACAAAATAAGCATAAGCTGTTTTTTTGATTTGTAGCGGAAAATAATAGCAAACAATATTTCTATGCCGATAGTTCCGACAATTCTTGCTAATAGCGAAACCGCTTCCCAAGTATAGTCATATGATTTTTTTAAAGTTATGTTGTCAAAATACGTTATGCCGTTTTCAATGTTGTCGATGGAAACATTAGCGTGAAAATAGCTGCTCATTGCATAACTGTCGTAAATATCGCTCACAATAAACGCATCTTTTTCGGGAAAATATATCAAAACTTTAAACACGCTTGGTGCACAGTAACCCCATCTGTAATGGTTATCATCGTCGCATCTAGTGAAATGCTGCAAAAAATAAAATCCGTCACTGTCGACATAATTTACAAATTTTAACCAGATATCGTAATCCTCATCCTCAGGCGAACAAAAAGCAGTATTTTCGTCCGTTGGGTCGTAAACTTGATATCCGAGCAAAGAATCTTTTTCCGAAAGCAAGGTTACATAATATTCGCCTTGGTCTTCTAGTCCCGAAAAAGTGATTTCCACTTGCGGCTTTGGACCAATATCTGCAAAAACTGTTTGCGGCACAAACAATGAAAAAATAATAGTAAGCAAAATTAAAAATATAAAATTACGTTTTTTCATAAAATTGTATACTCCTTTATAAAAAATCACCGTATTTATTGTATCACTAATTCATTATATATCAAAACAAACGAAAAATATATATTTTTTGTATTTTTTAAACAAAAATGAGCCTATTAAGAATTGTTAAAGCTTTTATTCAACATATTTATATAGCAAAGACGGCTTGCGAGAGAACGCAAACCGCCGCTTAAAAGGGGAAGAATTACGGAATATTTACCTTTTGAAAGGCAAATAATCGTCGTCGATTGATTTGTCCACATAGTCGTCTTTTGCAAAAACGCTGTCCATAAGTATGGCTCTGTTTATAGAATTTCTGCCAAAACGGGTACGTAGTCCGTCCATAACGTTTTCAATTTTTTCCTGTTTTTGAATTTCATTTTCAAAGATGGAAATCTGACGGTTGTCAGTGACGCTAGTAAGATTGCCTGTGGATACTGTTATGCTGCGTAAAGGATTTTGTTTTGGACTCCAAATATTTTCCAAAATCTCATATGCTTTACGCGCTATTTCCACTCCCGCCGAAGTGGTGGAGGACATTGGCATTTGCTTGCCCGAACTTATGAGTAAATCATTTTGACAATACAAATGCACGAGCTTTGCGTTCATTCCGTATCGGCGTAGTCTTATGCCTACCATTTCCGACAGCATAAAAATAACTTGTTTCGCTTGATTAAAAGTTTTTAGATGATTTTTTACGGTCGTGCCGTGACCGACGCTTTTTATCGCTTCGGAAAATTCTCTACCCGTGACAGGGTCGTCATCCTCACCCAAAGCCATATTTTTTAGCTTCACGCCGTTTATGCCAAAACGCTGTCTAAGCAGATTTTCATCGGCGTGAGCAAGCTCGCCAATTGTGTGTACGTTTAACTCCGACAAAGCCTTGTTCGTCTGCGGACCGACATAAAGCAGTTCTTTTGCAGGCATATTGTAAATTTTTTCTCGGTAGTTATGAGTGTCGATAAGGGTTGTGCCGTTGGGCTTTTTCATATCGCTGCCCAGCTTTGCAAAACTTTTTGTAAAAGAAGCCCCAACAGAAATAGTAAGACCAATTTTATTTTTTATCTCGTTACGCAAACTGTCGGCAAATGTTTTTGCTTTTTCGATAGGTACTGTTTCGGTAATATCGAGCCAACACTCGTCAATGCCAAAACACTGTACTTTGTCGGTGTATGACTTGTATATTTCATACGCCATTTTGGAAAAACAGACATAACTGTCATAACTCGGCGGTACAAAAAGCAAATCGGGGCATTTTTCACGCGCTTCCCATATCGTTTCGCCCGTGCGTACGCCGTAGCGTCTTGCAGCAGTATTTTTTGCCAAAATAATGCCATGCGCATCGTTTGGATTGCCAGCCACCGCAAATTTTTTACCCAAAAGCTCATTGGGGTGAAGCATACATTCGACCGATGCGAAAAAGTTATTCAAATCGCAATGTAAAACCGTTCTCACCATAATCTATTGACATTTTAGAACATTTGTTCTAAAATGTCAATATTAAAAACATAAATTAATAAATATTTTTTACTTGCTATATTTGTTTAAATAAATTAACATATCTATAATTATATGAACTTTTGGATTAATGAGATTTTATTATACAACTAGTTGATTTTTTTTATTTAAATGATATAATAAAAAAAAACAAATAGCAGGTAAAAAAAAATGAAAGAAAATATCGATAAAATCAAAAACAATAGGGATCTCGAAGAAAAAGAAAATTTAAAAACTGGTTTTTTACAAATTAAAGAAGGTTATTTTAATCAACTGGAACGCTTAAAGACAGGTGATGAAAAACTAAATATGATTTTAGTTTTTAATGCGGCAATATTAGCTTTAAATATTGTTTTATTTCCTTTGGATTTAAATGGTATGCTGTTAATTTTTTTTATTGCCGTTATTTCCATTTTTGGAATTTCTATTTTTTCGACGGTAATTTTGACCTTAGTTGGAATTTTTCCTCGAAAGATTCGCAGTATTGACGATTGTGTTTTTGCTGAAGCGGAAAAATATCATTGCACTAACATAGAATATTACGGTAAGTTCATATCGGGTTATTTAGATGCTATACAATCTATAAAAAAATCGACTGAAATAAAATATAAAATAATTCAAGTTGCTATTGTTTTAACAGTAATAAATATGGCATTAATCGTATTGTTGATAATAATTACGCAAATATAGGAGAGAATATGAGTGAAAAAGATAAAAAAAATAATAAACAAACTGATTCAGAAATAACGTCTGAAATATTCAAGA
>DAOPIV010000049.1:0-8361 GCA_035399325.1 Clostridia bacterium
AAAAAAATTCTTCGCTTGTAATGGGTTTCGAAAGACTAAAAAACGATCCCGAATGTGCTGGAATGGTTTCCGCAGGCAGTACGGGGGCGGTACTTACGGGTGCATTTTTGAAAGTTGGCAGAATAAAAGGCGTCATGCGTCCTGCTCTCGCTCCGCTTTTGCCCACTTTGAAAGAAGGGGAAGTTTTGCTTGTTGACTGCGGCGCAAACGTTGACTGCAAACCGCAAATGTTGGTGCAATTCGCCCATATGGGTGCGGCTTATATGAAATGCGTAAAAGGGGTAAAATCTCCTAAAATCGGTTTGCTTTCAAACGGTACTGAAGACAAAAAAGGCAACGAGCTTACTAAAGAAACCTTTGCATTACTCAAAGAAGAAAAAGAACTGAATTTCTGTGGAAATATAGAAGCAAGAGATATTTTGTCTGGCGAATATGATGTCGTTGTTACTGACGGTTTTTACGGTAACATTGCATTAAAATCCATCGAAGGCACGGCGCTAATGATATTGAAAACGCTAAAAAAGAACATAAAGTCTGACGCTCTGAGTATGTTTGGTTCACTGTTTATGAAGAAAACTTTTAAAAAACTCAAAAACACAATGGATTACAACAAAAAAGGCGGAGCTCCGCTTATCGGCACTGAAAAAATTGTTATCAAAGCACACGGAAGTAGTAAAGCAGATTCGATTTTTGGCGCAATCAACCAAGTGATAGAGATGCATGAAGGCAAACTTATTGAAAATATCAAAAACAACTTGAAGGTGGTTAATGTTACCGATTAGCTCTATTGAAAAAAAGCTAAAATACGTTTTTAATGACAAAAAACTGCTTGCCGAAGCTTTTACGCATTCTTCTTATGCGAATGAAAAAAACATAAGAAGCAATGAGCAAATGGAATTTTTGGGAGACGCCGTTTTGGGACTTATTGTTTCAAAATACCTCTTTGACCATTACCGAAGCAAAAATGAAGGCGAATACTCTCAGGCAAAAGCAATGACGGTTTCTACAAATTCGCTTTCGCAAGCCGCAAACGAACTCGGTTTGCCAAAATACTTACAGCTCGGGCAGTCTCAAAAAAATACTAACATTATGACATTCAACCGCATAGACGCAAACCTTTTTGAAGCGGTTTTATGCGCAATATATCTTGACGGCGGTATGGCGCCTGCGACAAAATTTGTTCTAGATAATCTCGAAGACGACCTGCAGGAGGCTTTAACTGAAGGAAATGTCTTAAATCCCAAATCCGCTTTGCAAGAGCTTGGGCATAAATGCAAAAAGAGGCTTGAATACGCATTTATTTCCCAAACTGGTCCCGACCACAACCCTATTTTTACCTACCAAGTGATTTTGGACGGTAAAAAACTTGCTATGGGTAGCGGCGGAAGCAAAATTATGTCCCAAATGGAAGCTGCCCAAAAATCTTTGAAAATGCTTGAAAAAGACGACAAAGAATAGCGTTTAAAAATAAACAATTTTACTATTAAGATAAATTTTCAAATTTTAAACAAATATAAATTCGACAACAAGGAGTGACAATACTAAGTGAATTTAAAAAAAATAGAAATATACGGTTTTAAATCTTTTTCCGACAAGTTATCCATGCAGTTTGATTACCCCGTTACGGGCGTAGTCGGACCTAACGGTTGCGGGAAAAGCAATGTTGTGGATGCAACCCGCTGGGTTTTGGGCGAGCAAAGCGCAAAAGCATTACGTGGTAAAACAATGCAAGACCTAATTTTTTCGGGCACTGAACAAAGAAAATCTATGAGCTATTGCGAAGTCGCTTTGTTTATGGACAACAAAAACCGCATTTTTCCTATCGAAATGGACGAAGTCGTTATTTCACGCAAACTTTACCGAAACAACGAAAGCGAATATTTTTTAAACAAAAATATTGTGCGTCTAAAAGACATAAGCGATATTCTGCGTGATGCCGGTCTTGGCAGAGAGGGGTATTCGATAGTTGGTCAGGGCAGAATGGACGCCATTTTGAACGCTCGTCCCGAAGACAGACGGGCTATTTTTGAAGAAGCCTTAGGCATCTCAAAATTCCGTGTTAGAAAAATTGAAACGGAACGGAAACTCGAAAAAACCCGTGACAATATGTCACAGCTTTATATTATTTTGAGTGAGATTGAAAAACAGCTTACACCGCTGAAAAAACAAGCGGCTGATGCGGAAAAGTTCTTTTCTCTTTCAGAAAAACTTAAATATCACGAAATCAACGCTTATATATACGGTTACGATACCGCAAGCGAAAAGAAGACGGCTCTAAACCAAATTATTGCCGAGCTTGATGAAAAAATAAGCAATGCAAACGAAAAATATATTGATGCAAACGCAAAATATGAAAATCTATTTATAGAAATAAACAATATTGATACTTTGCTCAACGATTACCGCAAAACGCAGCTTGAGTTATCCATAAAAATCGAGCGTCAGACGGGCGAAAGCAAAGTTTTGAACGAGCGTGTAAAATATTTGCAAAACGCAAATATGGAATTTGCCAGACAAATAGAAGAAGCAAAAACCACAATCGAGCGTGTCAAAAAAGCTATGGAAGAAACGGTAAGTTCTCAGCAAGCTAAGCGTGCGGAGCATGAGACTGTATCCAGATTCCTTTCCGAGTTGAATGAAAACGCAATAGGTTTTGCGGACAAACTGGTTGCTTTCCAAGATAAGGTCGAACAAGCCCAAAAACAAGTAGTTGCGGTTCTAAACGAGCTAAGTGTGCAAAAAAGCCGTTCATCCGCCCTAAATTCCGAAAAAACAACATTAAACGGGCGTTTGGAAAGGGTAAACAGAGATATTGACGAAGTAAACAGAAAAATCAAACAGCTTTCCGACGAACAAAGTGCGGACATTGATACGCTTATCGAAGGTAATTATGCCGTCGTTACTGCGGACAAGCTTGCCGCTGATGTTGACGGATATGTTTCGGTTATAAATTCTCTTTTAAACAAAGTTGTGCTTTCGGATGAAATAAAAATTAAAGTTACAAAACTGCTTGAAAAAGTCAGTAACGCAGCTATTACCGAACTAAGACTTGCATCAAACCTTGAACGCCAAAATTGGCAGCAAAATCTTATTTTAATGTCTGCGCTAAAAGAGCGTTTTTCAAAATACGCCGCTTTACACGAAACACAACGCCAAGCTATGAATAAACTTGTTTCGGAAAAAGACCAGCTCACCGAAAGACTTACTGAAATTGAAAAAGGTTTGTCCGCTTCCGAAGCGTCGATAGAAATATTGAATCAAAAGAAAGAAACGGCAACACGATATTCCGAGCAGTATCAAAAAGAATACAACGCTGTAAAAACCCAAAAAGATAAAGTGCAGGAAGAGATAACTTCCACTAAACTGAAAATTGCAAATCTCACATCCAATATTTTGGCGGGAGAAAATTCAATTAACGGCAACAAACAGCTGATAAACCGACTGACTGCCGAAATCACGCAAAAATCAAGACAAATAGAAAACAACAAAATCAATGTAGAGGAACTATATAAACAAATAGCTAACTGTGGCGGCAATGCCGAGGACGCCGAGTTGCTGTCTCAAATAAATGAAAAACTTTCCGAAACGGGCAAACTTAAAGCCGACTTGCAAACGCAATTTTCCGATGTTGACAGGGAACGCCAGTATTACTCCACCCAGACACAACACTTTACTGAGTCCCGCACAAAAGAAGAGTACAACCTTCTACGCATTGACGACGACATAAATGCCTTGCAAGAGAAAATACTTAATGAATACGAACTGACATATTCTTCCGCAATGCGTTTTAAGGACCCTGAGTATGACCTAAGTAAATCTCATGACGAGATAAACAAACTGCGTGGACAGCTTTCGAAGCTTGCTTATGTCAACCCCAACGCCGTTCAAGATTACTCCGATACTCTGCTAAGATATGACGACATAAACGCACAGCTTAGCGATATGAAAAAAGCGGAAGAAGACCTAAAAAGCATTTTGAAAGAACTGACAAGAGAAATCGTGGTACGCTTCAATGACGGTTTTGAAATAATCAGTCACAATTTTGGTGTGATATTTAAAGAGCTTTTTGCGGGCGGTCACGCTCGTATGAGCATAGAAGAAGACGAAGCAAAAGACGTACTTGATTTTGGAGTGGAGATAGAAGCCCAACCTCCTGGAAAAAGACTACAAAACATTTCGTTGCTTTCAGGCGGCGAAAGAACGCTTACTGCTGCGGCAATACTTTTTGCAATACTCAAACTTAGACCGATGCCGTTTTGCGTGCTGGACGAAATAGAGGCGGCCTTGGATGAGGCCAACGCTGAACGTATCGCAAAATACATCAAAAAATTTAGCTCGGAAACGCAGTTTATCGTAATCACGCACAAAAAGCCGACTATGGAATCGTGCGACGTTTTGTACGGCGTTACAATGGAAGAAAAGGGCGTTTCAAAAATGGTCAGCGTGCAGTTGACCGAAGCGGTGAAATCAGCAGTATAAAAAAATTACTTAAAAAATTAAGACGCCGTTGATACAACCCGTCTTTTTTTGAATTTTGATATTATTATTTAAAAAACGGAAAATAAGGATATAAAAAAATATGGGATTTATTGCAAAAATTATTGAAGGACTAAAAAAAACAAAACAGTCCATAGGTTTTAAATTAAAACAGCTTTTCAAAAAAGGAATATTCGGCGACGAGTTTTTTGACGATATGGAGTCAATTTTGCTTTCTGCGGATATAGGAGCGGAAACGACTTTTGAAATAATAGAAAATTTGCGTGAGCGTATGACTAACGACCGCATTGCCGACCCTGTTATTGCCGAAAAATATTTACGTCAAATAATGGCGGAAATTTTGGGCGACGAGAAGTTTGATTTTGATAGTCCTTGCGTTATTTTGGTAGTCGGCGTAAATGGCGTGGGCAAGACCACAACGATAGGAAAACTCGCCAATATTTACGCAAAACAAGGCAAAAACGTCATTATAGCGGCAGCGGATACTTTTAGAGCGGCGGCTGCTGACCAACTGGAAGTTTGGGCGAAACGAGCTAATGTAAGGCTTGTGCGTCACAGCGAGGGCTCTGACCCTGCGGCGGTTGTTTTTGACGCATTAACTTCAGCAAAAAGCAAAAAAACCGATATAGTTTTTGTCGACACGGCAGGCAGACTTCACAACAAAGTCAATTTGATGGAAGAGCTAAAAAAAATAAACCGTGTTATAGACAGAGAATTTCCCGAAGCAGACCGAAAAAATTTGATAGTTCTAGACGCAACTACGGGTCAAAACGCTTTGGCACAAGTCAAAGTTTTTGATGAAGCGGTAAATCTTGACGGAATAATTTTGACAAAACTCGACGGAACGGCAAAAGGCGGCGTGGCGTTGGCTTTGTCTGAAACAATCCCGGTGTATTTTGTAGGTGTAGGCGAAAGCATAGATGATTTGATACCTTTTGACGCAAATTCTTTTGTGGAAGGAATTTTGTAAATCATTGTTTATCAGTTTTTTTTTGTAAAACGCTTGACAACATTAACACAAATAATGTATATTTTTGGTGTAAAGTATTTTTGCTTTACACTTATTTTTTAGGAAATAGATATATGGCGTTGTCAAATGAAGACATTATTATATTGTGCGACCTATACGGTTCGCTTTTAACGAAAAAACAGCTTGGGATGCTTAGACTGTTTTACGATTTTGACAATTCGCTTTCTGAAATAGCCGAGCAATACGGAGTCACACGCCAGGCGGTAAGAGACAGCATAATGAAAGCGACGGACGCACTTGAAAACATTGAATCAAAATTACGTTTTAGGGCAAAATTTGAAAAAATCAAAAATTTGTCTGAACAAATTTCACAAGACCCTAGCATTGCGGAAAAGGTCCGTGAAATAATAGCGGTATTAGGAGAATAAAATGGCGGCTTTTGGAACTTTATCTGAAAGAATAAACCACGTTTTTTCAAAACTTAAAAATAAAGGGCGGCTTACAGACCTTGAAATAAAACAAGCGATGCGTGAAATCCGTGTGGCTCTACTGGAAGCGGACGTTAATATCACAGTAGTAAAAGATTTTATAAATACCGTTTCCGAAAAAGCTATGGGCGAAGATATACTAAAAAGCCTTACTCCGGGTCAGCAAGTAATCAAAATCGTAAACGAAGAACTTATTTCTTTACTGGGCGGTACACAGTCAAAGCTTGCCGTATCAAGCAAACTTCCAACAGTTATTATGATGTGCGGGCTTCAAGGCTCGGGCAAAACGACAATGTGTGCAAAACTTGGTCTGTACTTGAAAAAACAAGGCAAAAGACCGCTTGCGGTTGCTTGCGATATATATCGTCCCGCCGCAATAAATCAGCTCCAAGTAGTGTCCCAAAAAGCCGATATCGGGTTTTTCGAAATGGGGCAAGTCGACCCAGTCAAAATTGCCAAAAAAGGCGTGGAATACGCTTTGAAAAACAATTTTGACACAGTTATACTGGATACAGCAGGCAGACTTCACATAAATGAAGAGCTTATGCAGGAGCTTGTTTCTATTACCAAAGCCGTTGACATTTCAGAAAAACTTTTGGTAGTGGACTCTATGACGGGACAAGACGCAGTAAACGTTGCCAAAGCTTTTGACGAAATTTTAAATGTCAGCGGAGTTATTATGACAAAGCTTGACGGCGATACTCGAGGCGGTGCGACGCTGTCAATAAGAGCCGTGACGGGAAAACCTGTAAAGTTTTGCGGTATAGGCGAAAAGCTGACGGATTTAGAGCCGTTTTATCCCGAAAGAATGGCAAGCCGTATTTTGGGTATGGGCGATGTCCTCACGCTGATAGAAAAAGCTCAGCAGTCAGTCGATATGGAAAAAGCGGCTGAATTAGCAAAAAAACTTAAAGAAGCGACTTTTGACCTAAACGATTTTTTGACCCAGCTTGACTCGATGAAAAATATGGGCAATATAAACGATGTCGTTGGTATGTTACCTGGTGCAAGCAAAATGAATTTGGGCAATGCAGAAATAAACGAAAAAGAAATTTACAAAAATAAAGCGATTATTCAGTCTATGACCGCAACAGAAAGAACAAACCCAAAACTCTTAAACTACGCAAGACGCAAACGTGTTGCAGCTGGCAGCGGAACAAGCGTTCAGGATGTCAATAAACTTATGAAACAGTTTGAACAAACAAAGGAAATGATGAAACGTTTTGGAAAACGGGGAGCAAAATTTCCTTTTTAGTTAAATAAATAACACAAAGCATTATTTTGGAGGAAAAATAGTTATGTCAGTAAAAATGAGACTAACAAGACTTGGCGACAAAAAATCACCTTTTTACCGTATAGTAGTCGTGGATTCACGTGTTGCTAGAGACGGTGCATTTGTAGAACAAATCGGAACTTATGATCCGCTTAAAAACCCCGCTGAAATCAAAATCGATAAAGAAAAAGCGGCAAAATGGATTGCAAACGGCGTTCAACCTACAGACACAGTCAGAGCAATCTTGGTAAAAGAAGGCGTTGTAAAACCTACTGTAAAGGTTCAAAAACCCGCTAAGAAACAACCTGCTAAGGACAAAGAATAATGGTCGAACTTATCGAATATATCGTTAAGGAACTTGTAGAAGATAAGGAAAACGTCCAAGTCGTATCTATTGCAGACGGCGGACTCACCACAATCACAATCAAGGTTTCTCAAAACGATACTGGTAAAATTATCGGCAAAAAAGGTAAAATAGTAACAGCTATTCGCACAATAGCGAAAGCGGTTGCAGTCAAACGTGGCGAAAAATACATAGTCGAAGTTATCGACTAGGCATTTTTTTAGAGCAAAATTATGAAAATACTGATAGGAAAAGTCGTTAAACCGCAAGGAATAAAAGGCGAAATCAAAATATCTTCTGCGATAGACGACCCCGAACAATTTAAATCCGTCACGCATTTTTATTTCGGCGAAAAACGAATGGACGTAAAATCTATTCGTGTTTCGTCGGGTTTTGTTTTTGCCCTGATAGACGGCATAAACGATCGGGACAAAGCGGAAGCTTTGCGTAATTGGGAAGTTTATGCCGACAGAGAAGAAATTTTTGTGCCTAGCGGCAGTTACCTTATCGCCGACCTAGTTGGCTGCCAAGTTTACCTTGACGACGGTATGGCTGTTGGCGAATTAACGGAGATTTTGCAATATGGCACTGCTGACGTTTTTGTCGTTCACGGCAAAAAAGATGTGCAGTTTCCTTTTTTAAAAGATTTGGTGCAAAAAGTAGATGTCGACACAAAGACTATCGTTTTGAAAAAAACCCGATTTAATGAGGTTGTATTGTATGAAGATTGACATACTCACAATTTTTCCCGAGATGTTTGACAGCCTAAAAGTTTCGCTTTTGGGCAAAG
>DAOPIV010000050.1:0-8171 GCA_035399325.1 Clostridia bacterium
TCTACCATTGAACTACACCCGCACGACAATGCTAAAAGATTTTAGCACACCCACTCAATACTGTCAACAATTTTGGGGCTTTAAGGCAAAAAACTAATTGTCAAAAAATTTAGTTTGCGGACAGTGCGACCCTAGTTTAGGTAAAAAAGATTTCGCTAGGCGGTGATAAACACAGCGTGAAATTTTCACCTTTGATATTACACAGCAAAACCAAACAAAAGTCAAGCAAATAACGCTGTTTTCACTGTGTTTTTTAAATTAAATTCCAATTTTCCCAAGCTTTTCAACAAGGTTTGCAGCCGCTTTGCCTCTATGCGAGACACGGTCTTTTTCTTCTTTGGAAGCTTGTGCAAACGTCTTATTAAGCTCGTCGGAGAAAAAAACGCTGTCATATCCAAAACCGTCGTCACCGATTTCTTTCTCGGTAATTTTGCCTTTTGTTTCACCTTTTGTAACAATTATTTCTCCGCTTGGCAAAATGAGAGTCAATATGCAAGAAAAATAGGCGGACTTGTCGGTTTTGTCTTTCATAAGTTTAAGCAAATACTCCCGATTTTGCTTATGTGTGGCGTTTTCGGCAAAAAATCTTGCCGAGTGAACACCGGGTTTGCCGCCCAAAGCATTCACACAAAGCCCGGTATCGTCTGCAAGAACACAAAAAGGGGTGAATTGCTTTACAAATTTGGCTTTTATTAGTGAATTTTCTTCCAAAGTTTTGCCGTTTTCGTCAATTTCTTCGGTTATGCCAATATCACTCATAGAAAAAATATTGTCGAAAGATTTCGACAATATGCGTTTGAATTCTGCTAATTTTCCTTCGTTTGAAGTTGCTATCACAAGATTCATTTAGTCTTTCACCACAGTAATACTTTTATTTATTTTTTTAAGGTCTGCTATAAATTCGTCATAACGCTTGGGGGAAATATTTATTTTCATAACAACGGGTTCGACGTCGCCCGTATAAACGCTTAGATATAGTCCGTTGTCGGAAGCACGTTTTATTGCCGCACGCACTTTGTCAATCATAAATTTACCGCCCGTAAGGTCAAAAGGACCAAATTTTATCTGAATTTTGTTTTCTTTGAATTTATATTGCATAAAAAGCATCAAGCCGCAAACAGCTAATATGCAAGCCGACAAAATTATTTGGAAAATTTCCAAAGTTTTTGAAAGCGAGTACATATTAAACCATCCCGCTAGTTTGAATATGTTTATAAAAATCATTATAACTTGTGCAACCGCAAGAGCCGAAATCAAAATATTTAAATACAAAGGATTCTTATGATAAAATTTCATTTTTTCTACCTCTATATTTGGCATTTTATCACAATGAAAACTGTATTTCAATATTTTTATAGGTTTTTGTCATTTAAAATCAAACAAAATGCGACAATTTTCATTTTTGGCTGTCGTAAGACGCCATAGAGTCAAAATTGATATACAAAAATTTAAGAGAGTGATAAAATACGATATATGAGAATAATAGCAGGCAGCCAAAGGGGCAGAAAAATTGTTGCTCCAAAAAATGAAGCCAGACCGACTTTGGACAGAAGTAAAGAAACTTTGTTTAACATCATACAGTTTGAAATAAAAGGCAAAGATGTTTTGGACATTTTTGCGGGTTCGGGCGCACTTGGACTGGAAGCATACAGTAGAGGAGCAAAATCGGTGACTTTTATAGACAACGATTTTCACAGCAATGAAGCTATAAAGCGAAACTGCTCTGTTTGCGGTTGTGACGGCAATATAATAAAAGCCGACTTTGCCCAAGCGTTGCAAAGGCTTTCGGGTGAAAAATTCGGACTTGTTTTTATTGACCCGCCTTACGAAACGGATTTTTGCGTGACGGCAATGCAAATGTTAAATCAATATCATTTGCTTGATAGTGGAGCGATAGTGGCTTGCGAACACAAGAGAGATACGGTATTGCCCGAGAAAATTTATAATCTTACTGTGTTCAAAACCCGAGCTGTCGGTATAGCTAATTTCACATTTTATAAATATGGAGAAATATTATGAAAGTAGGAGTATATGCGGGTTCTTTTTGCCCTGTAACAAAAGGTCATGTAGATGCAATTGAGCGTGCGTCAAAACTTGTGGATAATTTAATCGTTGTCATACCGATAAATATCAACAAATCTTTCAAAATTTCCCTTGAAGACAGAACAAATTTATTGAAAGAAGCTGTCGGGCATATCAAAAATGTGACAGTGCAAAACACAAAGCTGGCTTTGGCGGATTTTTGCAAAGACGTGAATGCGGAAATAATAATAAAATCCATCAGAAACGCCGTTGATATGCAGTACGAAATGGATATGGCTGATATTAATAAATCGCTTAGCGGGATAGAAACAATGTTTCTAGCGGCGGACAAGAAATACGCTGTCGTATCATCAACGTTTGTGCGTGAACTTGCCGCTTTTGGCAAAGATATATCACCATACGTTCCCGAAAAACTCGCAGACAAAATCACAAAATTACTTATAGGTTAAAAAAAACAAAATACATATGTTAAATTTCCAACGCAACTTAATAGCTCCGACAGAACTGAAAAGGCTCTTGCCTTTGACAAAAGAGCAGATTGAAATCAAGCGAAATAATGATATATCGCTTGTTAACGCTATCGAAAAACACGATAAATTTATAGTGGTATGCGGACCATGTGCGGCGGATAATTTTGATGCCGTAGTGGAATACTGCAAGATGCTGAAAAAATTATCGGACAAGGTCAATGACAAAATTTTAATTTGTCCCCGTATTTTTACCGCAAAACCACGTTCACGGGGCGAGGGCTATCTCGGGATGTTGTTTGAACAAAACTCAAACGGTGAAACCGATGTAAATAAGGGGCTTATTGCGTGCAGAAAACTGTTTATCGAATGTTTAAGCACAACCAAGCTGCCTCTGGCTGACGAATTACTGTATTTTGAACAATACGAATATTTTGAAGACGTGGTTTCTTATCTGTTTATTGGCGCACGCACAAGCGAAAGCGCTCCTCACCGTAATTTTGCCTCAGGTTTAGACGTTCCCGTAGGCATAAAAAATCCCGCAGGCGGAAATTTAAAATCTCTCGCAGAAGCTTTGTATTGCGTAAAAAACCCGAAAGTGTGCCTATATAACGGCAATCAATATCTTACAAGCGGAAACTCGTACGCTCACGTCGTTTTGCGTGGGCAGATAAACGAAGACGGCACTTATGTTTCTAATTGCAACGAAAATTCGTTAAAACGTTTGTGCAGTTATTGTGGGGAACTAAATGTCCCGAAGCCTTTTATTTTGATGGACTGTTCGCACGCAAATAGCGGAAAATATCCTAAAAAGCAGATAGAAAACGCTCTATATTGCGTGGAAAACCTCCCAAAAATAGGCGGTATTATGCTTGAAAGCTATATCAACGAAGGTAACAGTGAAACGGCTTTTGGCACATCACGCACGGACCCTTGTTTGTCATTTGCTGACACAGAGTCTTTAATAATAAAACTGCATTCGATTTTATCAAAGAAGTAATGATAAAGGCAGACAAATAAGTCCCGTCAAAAAACACTGAGTCAATTTTATAATCAAAACCTTGCCGCCGTTAAGACGGCATTTTTCATAATATGGCAAACATTGCAAAAACACGCAAAAACCCCCGAAACTAAGCGCAAAAGAACATAAAATTGTCGCAAGCTGCAAGGGGAAACAGCCTGCAAAAGCGTAGCAGCCATTAGTCATTTCCAGCAATCCAATCACGCTTAGCGTAACGCCAAAGACGGCATTCATCGGCAAAATAACCGTTAGTACGTTAGAAATCATCTCACACAACATATAAAACAAGGCTATGTAACCGCCCACTGTGAGAATAGATGTCACAGCCGAATACATACTTTCGCCAAAATTTATTTTTCTGTCAGCTGGCAAGGCTATCGAATCGTTTTTTGATAAAAATTTTTTTCTAAAAACCAATCCGCACAAAATTTGCCCCAAAAAAAGCGATACATACAAAATTATGCCCGCCTTAAAACTTTTCAAAAAATTTATCCCAACTGTGCCTATTGCGTATATAGGGCTTGCACACGAGCAAAGCGTGGTAAGTTTGTAACAAGATTCGCTGCTTGATAAACTTCGTTTTTCGTACATTTCCGCAATCGTTTTTGCCCCTACTGGGTAACCGCAAAGCATACTAAGAACAAATACCGACGTTGTTTGCGGCGGAGCGTTGAAAAGTTTTTGATTAAGTCCGTTTTTTTTACCCAAGTTGTCCAAGCAGCCGCTATTTACCAACAGGTTTGATAAAAATAAAAACGGAAAAAGGCTGGGCAAAACTGAGTTTGACCATACCGCCAAACCTTTCATAAAACTGCCCGAATAAAGTTTTGGATTGATAAAGAACAAAACAGCGCAAAAAATAATGATAATTACGAGTGGAATCTGCGTTTTTGATTTCATAAATTAACTTTATGCTTTTATGTAACCTGTTAGACTGTATGCTAAATAATTACAAAAAAAATACTGACCTATTAGGTCAGCGATTATTTGCAAAATACAGTTTTTTGGCAGTCTTTTTATGTGTTACAAACAAAATTTAAAGAATTTTATGAATAAAAAAGTTCAAATTTAAACTTTTTGCAAGGGGTTTGTCAAATCTCTGTTGCCGTTTATTCCTTGCAGCGAAGAATATATATTAGAAGCCTTAATATCAATTTCGATCATCATTTTTTGCGCTTCGTTAACCTTGTCGGGGGTATTTACGCCCGAGCGTGCGATATGCGACAGCAAATCCAGTCTATCTTTGCGTATAGCCAATACTCTTGCGTAGGGACGGGCATTTTTTGCTGTGACGACCGTTTTTTTGGTGATACCTAATACTGCCGCAAGCAATATTCTTTGCAGTTTCACAAGAGTATAGCGTTTTGTTTTTATTGCCGAGACAAAAGCGGAGTAGCTGCCCTTGTCCGCATTGGCAATAATACGGTTTTCCAGCCCTTCAATAACGCCTTCTATTTTTGCCAAATAGTCTGCTGTTGCGGTGTTGATAAAAGAATAAACAAACTGCTGATATTTTTCGTGTATCATCGGAATAATGTCGGGTAAAACGTATTCGGGCATATATTTTGCCAAAAACTGTGTGTCGCCGTTATTTATTGCTGTTCTTATCGCCCCCGCAGAGGTATATTCGCCGCCAAGTTTGGTGCTGTTGTAATTATCTGCTCGTTTAATAGTAACGGGTTTCATACTTGATTTAAGTAATTTTATTTGTTTGAGATACTCTACGCCCAAAAGATTATTCGGTTTATCAAGTATTGCAAATTCGGGATTTAGAGTGATTAGTGCCTTTGAAACAGCGGACGGGTAAGAAAACCCAGCCGCCATATTGCTTTTTATGACTTCGGTGAGTTTTGGCGGCGAAACGAGCAAGGCGTCGGCACATTTGCTTAGTATGTCAATGTCGCCCTTTTCACTGCCGAAGGAAAGAAAATCGCATTTTAGCGCGTCGAGAATTTTTACCGCTCCAAAGGCGTAATTTTCCGCGCTCGCAACTGAAAAAACGGCTGGCAGCTCGATTACCATATCGGCTCCGCCCATTATTGCGTGTTTTGCACGGTCGTATTTGTCCATAATTGCGGGGGTTCCACGCTGTGTAAAATCACCGCTCATAACGCAAATAATTGTGTCGGCAAAATTGCGTGAAAAAGCCAAGTGACGGACGTGTCCGTTGTGTAGAGGGTTATATTCACATACAATTCCGCAAATTTTCAAAGTCCTTTTCCTTTACTTTTAATTTAATCTGTTGTATATTTTATTATATCAAATAATAACACAAAAATCGGAGAATATCAATTTTTTCTCACAAGGAGGAACAATGTCACAGTTAATTGAATCTTACAAAGAAAAAGTAAGAAAGTCTCAAAAGACAATCGTTTTACCCGAAGGCCACGACCAAAGAGTTATCGACGCGGCTGAGATGATTTCGACTGACGGATTTGCGAAAATCATCATTTTGGGCGATGAACAAAAGGTTCGCGCTATGAGCAAAAACGGTTTGCCTAACGTAAAAATCATCAATCCTAAAACAAGTGAAAAGCTTGAAGAATACGCTAATTTTTTGTACGAGCTTAGAAAAGCCAAAGGTATGACTTTGGAACAAGCTAAAATTACGGTTCAAGACGAAATGTATTACGGCGTTATGATGGTTAAAATGGGCGAAGCCGACGGCATGGTAGGGGGAGCTTGCCACGCGACAGGCGATCTTCTTCGTCCCGCTCTCCAAATCATTAAAACCCGCCCCGGTATAAAAGCTGTTTCGGGCTTTTTCATTATGTATAATCCCGATAACGCAAAATATCCAAAACTTTTGTTTGCTGACTGCGCAGTTACTCCCGTTCCCACAAGCGAAGAACTTGCGGACTTTGCTATTTGCTCCGATTTATCGGCAAAACAATTTTTGGGAGTTGACCCGAAAATCGCTATGCTTTCATTCTCCACAAAAGGCAGCGCAAAACACGACGACGTTACCGTTGTTGCGCAAGCAACCCGTATAGTAAAAGAACGTGCGCCTGAGATTATTGTTGACGGCGAACTTCAGTTTGACGCAGCCGTTGTGCCCGAAGTCGGCAAGATTAAATGCCCAAATAGCCCTGTTGCGGGACAAGCTAACGTCTTTATTTTCCCTGACCTTAATGCTGGAAATATCGGTTACAAAATCGCTCAGCGTCTTGGAAATTACAAAGCGTATGGACCTATCTGTCAAGGTATGGCGAAACCCGTAAATGATTTGTCACGTGGCTGTGTTGCCGATGATATTGTGGGCGTTGTCGCTATGACTGCAGTACAAGCAATGGAATAAATTTTTTAGGAGATATAAATGAAAGTACTAGTTATTAACGCAGGAAGTTCTTCACTTAAATATCAGCTTATCGATATGTCAAATGAAGAAGTTATCGCAAAAGGTTTGTGCGAACGTATAGCAATAAACGGCTCGTTTTTGACTCACAAAGCACACGGAAAGGAATTTGTTTTCAAGCAAGATATGCCCAATCATACTGTCGCTATAAAGATGGTTTTGGACGCATTAGTGTCAAACGAATGCGGCGTGATTAAATCTATGGACGAAATCTCAGCAGTCGGACACCGTGTTGTACACGGAGCGGAAGACTTTAATACTTCGGTAATTATTGATGAAAAAGTTTTGAATTGCCTGAGAGTAAACAGCGAACTTGCTCCGCTTCACAACCCCGCTAATATTATGGGAATTGAAGCTTGCCAAGCGATAATGCCCCGTACTCCTATGGTAGCTGTTTTCGACACCGCTTTTCACGCAACAATGCCTGAAAAAGCTTATTTATACGGACTTGCATACTCCGATTACAAAAATTATCGTATTCGCAAATACGGTTTTCACGGCACAAGCCATATGTTTGTAGCTCATCAAGCTGCAAAATATATCGGAAAACCTATTGAAGAACTCAAAATAATCACTTGTCACCTTGGCAACGGAAGCTCTATCGCCGCTGTAAATAACGGCAAAAGCGTAGACACTTCTATGGGCTTCACACCTCTTGACGGTCTTCCTATGGGTACACGTTCGGGCGGACTGGATCCTGCTATTGTAGAATTTTTGATGCAAAAAACAGGCAAAGACGTTCACGAAGTATTAAAACATCTCAATAAAGAATGCGGTATGCTCGGTCTATCTGGCAATAGCAGCGATTTTAGAGACCTTACTTGCGACGGCGCTTTGGATAACCCAGCAAACAAACGAGCTGTTGATATTTTCGCATATAGAGTCAAAAAGTTTATCGGTGAATATTCCGCCGTAATGAATGGCTGCGACATTATCGTGTTTACCGCAGGCGTAGGCGAAAACACTCCTTATGTAAGAGCGGAAGCTTGCAAAAATATGCAGTATCTCGGTGTGGAATTTGACGAAGATAAAAACGAAAATTGTCCAAGAGGCAAAACCGTGGAACTCACAAAAGACGGAAGCAAAGTAAAAGTTTTGGTCATTCCTACAAACGAAGAGCTTGTAATAGCTACCGAAACAAAAAGAGTAGCTAAAATCTAAATTGATTTAGCCGAAAATGTTTGACAAAATGCGTCTGAGTCGATATAATAATCAACGTGTAAATTAACTAAGCCAAATGGGGGTGCATATAGATGGCAGTACCAAAACGAAAAGTTTCAAAACA
>DAOPIV010000051.1:0-3019 GCA_035399325.1 Clostridia bacterium
CTTGAACTTGGACACAGACTTATAATAGTGGTCAACAAAATCGACCGTGCCGATGCTAGACTTAATCAGGTAGAAAACGAAATTTTGGATTTGTTATTGGAGTTGAATGCAAATGAAGACCAGTTTGGCAGTCCTATCGTTTACTGTTCCGGCAAAAAAGGCACAGCTTCGACTGACTGGCGTAAACAAGGCGAAGATTTGACTCCGCTTTTCGATGCGATCCTAAACCATTTTCCGCCCGTAGAAGTAAAAATCAACGCTCCTTTTCAAATGCTTGTAAGTTCTATCGACTACAATGATTTTGTTGGTCGAATAGCTATCGGTCGAATAGAACGTGGCGAAATCAAAACTGGCGACCAAGCGGCTTTTTTAAATTACAACAACCCCGAAGAAATAAAGAACGGAAAAATAGTAAGTTTATACCAAATTGACGGACTTACTCGAAGACCCGTTGCAAAAGCAACGGCTGGCGACATCGTTTGCGTTGCTGGTCTGGAAAACGTGGGTATCGGCGATACCATTTGCTCTCAAAAAGATATCAACCCTATAAAATTTGTAGAAATTTCTCAACCGACAGTGGAAATGACTTTTTCAGTTAATGACAGTCCTTTTGCTGGTCGTGAGGGTAAATATGTTACAACAAGGCATTTAAGAGACAGACTTTTTAGAGAAACATTAAAAGACGTTTCGTTAAAAGTCGACGATACTGACTCCACCGACAGCTACCGTGTCTGCGGTCGTGGCGAAATGCATTTGTCTATACTTATCGAAAATATGCGACGTGATAACTATGAATTTCAAGTCGGACCACCCAGAGTGTTATATAAAACAATAAACGGCGTTAAATACGAGCCTATAGAAAAACTTGTCGTGGACGTTCCAACCGACAAAACAGGTGCGGTTTTCCAAAGTATGGGCGAACGCAAGGGCGAGCTTTTGTCTATGGAAAACCTAAGCGCAACAAGAGTAAGAATGGAATTCGCAATACCAGTAAGAGGACTGTTCGGCTACAAAAGTCAATTTTTGACCGACACGAGAGGCGAGGGCGTTTTTAACACAATATTTTTAGATTATATGCCATACAAGGGTGAAATATCTCGCAGAATGAGCGGCTCTTTGGTTGCATATGAAACAGGTGAAGCGGTCACCTATGGACTATTTAATGCACAAAGCAGAGGCAGGCTTTTCATTGAACCTAACACTGACGTTTATCAAGGTATGATAGTTGGAGAAAACCCCAAAAACGAGGATGTTGTCGTGAATGTTTGCAAGAAAAAACATTTGACCAATACCCGTGCTTCAGGTTCTGACGATGCTTTGCGTCTGGAAACGCCAAAGAAATTGAGTCTGGAAGAAGCTATGGAATTTATCGCTGACGATGAAATCTTGGAAATCACTCCAAAAAATATTAGAATACGCAAAAAAATATTAAATACGGAACAACGGCTAAAAGCACAATCAAGGGCAAAAAAGAGCGAATAATTTTTTTTTGATACCAAAATAAAAAATCCAAAAAAATCGTTAGTTACCATATTCGGTACAAATATTTTAATAACAAAAAAGCGAGAATATGTCTCGCTTTTTTGTTTTGAATTTTATAATCTCGCCTGAATTGTTTATATCGAAAATAACCAAAAATCATTCAGTCGTTTTAAAAGTAGTCGGTATTGATAAGCAAGGACAAAAAACCCGAACTAGCCTTGTCCGTATTAGCAGCGTTGCCAAAAGCTCGGCTTAAAATATCAAAAAAACCGACTGACATTCAGTCGGTTTTTGATTTTAGATAAAATTGTTAATTATTTATTCAAAAATTCTTTTTCTGCTGCCGTTACGGTTTGCTCCAATAACATTGCGATTGTCATCGGTCCCACTCCGCCAGGTACGGGCGTATAAGCTGAACTGATTTCAGCTGCGTTAAATAAATCAACGTCGCCCACATTACCCTCGTTATAGCCTGCGTCTATTATTACCGCTCCCTTTTTTATCCATTCCGCTTTTACAAACTTTGGCTTTCCGACAGCGGCGACCACGATATCGGCTTGTGAAACAATCTCGGGCAAATTTACCGTTTTGCTGTGACAAATAGTAACAGTCGCATTGTCGTTTAGAAGCATCAGCGAAACTGGCTTGCCCAATATTGCGCTTCTTCCGATAACGACGGCTCTTTTGCCTTCGATAGCAATTTTATAACGATGCAAAATAGTCATTATTGACAGCGCTGTTGCGGGAGCGAATGCCGTAAGACCCAGTGCCATTGCTCCAAACGAAGCAGAATTCAGTCCGTCCACATCCTTAGACGGCGTTATTGTGTCGTCAATCAATCTTTCGTCAATATGTTTTGGGATAGGATGTTGAAGCATAATGCCTGCGATATTTTTATCTTTATTTAGCTTATTTAGCGTTTTTAGTATCTGTTCTGTCGTGGCGGTTTCGTCAAACTGAAATTTTATCGGTTCTATACCTATGCGCTTGCTTGCGTTCATTTTCATTTTGACATAAGTTTGAGATGCATAATCGTTTCCCACTATCATTATCGCTAGCTTTGGAGAATATCCTTTTGCCGTGATTTTTTGTACTCTTTCCATCAATTCCGCTTCAATTTCTTTCGAGAGCGTTTTTCCGTCCAAAATTTGCGCCATTGTTTTTACCTCGATTTTTTATTTAAAATATTCTACTGCGGACTCAAATAGTTGCATATCGTATTCGCCAGTGACGTTTTTATAAAGATTTTTGCCGATACGTTCACTGTGTCCCATTTTGCCCAAAATTCTGCCGTCAGCGGAAGTAATACCCTCTATCGCCCACACTGAACCATTGGGGTTAAAATCTGTATCCATTGTCGGATTGCCGTCAAAATCAATGTACTGCGTTGCTATCTGACCGTTGCTAGCTAATTGCTGCAACAATTTTTCATTTGCGACAAATTTTCCTTCGCCGTGAGAAATAGGAACATTGTAAATTTCTCCCGTTTTGACTTTATTAAACCATGGCGACAAGTTGCTGGCTACCCGTATACGAA
>DAOPIV010000051.1:3119-8080 GCA_035399325.1 Clostridia bacterium
AGTCCATTGGGCATTTTTTCGGGCGAAAGCAAAAATACTTTGTTTTCCGCTTTTTTAAATTCGGGCGAAACGATTTTGCTTGCTTTTCCCATACCCACAGCAAATGAAACCAATGTCGGCGGTACGGAGATATTTTCAAAACTACCGCTCATAGAGTCTTTTCCGCCTATTGAGGCGATACCCAAGTCAAATTGCGCTTTGTTTGCGCCGAGTAAAGCCGCAAGCGGTTTACCCCATTTTTCGGGCGAATTTCCAAGCTTTTCAAAATATTCTTGAAATGTAAGATATATTTGGTTGTAATCTGCCCCTGCCGCAACAGCTTTTGCAACCGAGTCCACGACCGCCAAATACGCTCCGTGATACGGACTTTTTTCGCTTATATATGGATTAAACCCCCAAGCCATAATAGAGCAGTCGTCCGTATCGCCTTTTTCCACAGCTATTTTTTGCGCCATTACTTGGGACGGAGTTGATTGATTTTTTCCGCCGAACGGCATAAGCACAGTGTTTGCGCCGACTGTGGAATCAAATCTTTCGACAAGTCCACGCTTTGAGCAAACGTTAAGGTCTCCGACCAAATCTACGATACCCTTTGAAAAAGTGGTAGGTATTATTTTATCAAATTGTTCGGGATTCAATATTTTTGCGTTTATATGTTTTTCCGCACCGTTGCTAGACAAAAATTCGCGGGAAATATCGACAATTTTTTTGTTTTGCCAACGCATCACAAGGCGGGGTTCGTCAGTCACTTTCGCTATTATCGTTGCGGATAAATTTTCTTCTTTTGCGTAGTTAATGAACTTTTCAGCGTCATATCTATTTACTACAACAGCCATTCTTTCTTGCGACTCGCTTATCGCAAGCTCAGTGCCGTTTAGCCCTTCATATTTTTTTGGAATTTTATCGAGCTCAATGTCAAGCCCGTCCGCAAGTTCGCCAACTGCAACCGCTACGCCGCCAGCACCAAAATCGTTGCATCTTTTGATAAGGGTCGTGACCTTTTCATTGCGGAAAAAGCGTTGAATTTTTCGTTCTTCGGGGGCATTGCCTTTTTGCACTTCCGCTCCGCACGCATGAATAGAATTTTCGGTATGCGCTTTTGAAGAACCTGTCGCTCCGCCGATACCGTCTCTGCCCGTTTTCCCTCCCAATAAAATTACAACGTCATTGCTGTCGGGCGTCTTTCTAACGACGTTTTTACTGGGCGTTGCCCCGATAACAGCGCCGATTTCCATACGCTTAGCCACGTATCCGCTGTGATAAATTTCGTCCACCAAGCCCGTCGTCAATCCTATTTGGTTGCCGTAAGAGCTGTAGCCTGCCGCTGCAGTTGTGACGATTTTTCTTTGCGGAAGTTTTCCAATGGGCGTGTCTTCTATTTTTGTCAACGGGTCGCCAGCGCCCGTCAGACGCATTGCGGAGTAAACGTACGCTCTGCCCGAAAGCGGGTCTCGTATCGCTCCGCCTAGACAAGTTGCCGCTCCGCCAAAGGGTTCAATCTCTGTCGGGTGATTGTGAGTCTCGTTTTTGAATAACAGCAACCAGTCTTGTTTTTCGCCGTCTATTGTAATTTTTATCTTTACCGTGCAAGCGTTGATTTCATCGGAAACGTCCAAATTCGGCAATTTTCCTTGTTTGTGCATACAGCGCATTGCGGTTGTTGCCAAATCCATAAGTGTGACGGGTTTCGTTCTGCCGATAGATTTTCTTTGTTCTAAATATTGTTGATATGCCGATTCTATTTCTTCACTTTCAAATTCGATTTTATCAATTACGGTGGAAAAAGTCGTGTGTCTGCAATGGTCGGACCAATAGGTATCGATAAGTTTTATTTCCGCAATCGTAGGCTCTCTGTCTTCGTCCTTAAAATACTGTTGGGCAAAAAATATATCGTCAATGTCCATTGCAAGCCCGTGATTTTTTACAAAATTTTCCAGACCGCTTTTGTCAAATTGACTAAATCCTGACAAAATTTCAACATCTTTTGGAGCGTCAAGGTTTACGTAAAGAGATTTTTTTTCTGCCAAATCCGCTTCTTTGCATTCCACGGGGTTTATTAAATATTTTTTTATTTTGTCAATTTCGTTTTTACTAAGTTTGCCTTGCAAAATATAAATTTTTGCCGTGCTTATTTGTGGCTTAATGCCTTGCGAAACAAACTGCACGCATTGCTCGGCTGAGTCCGCCCTTTGGTCGTATTGTCCAGCCAGATATTCCACACCAAAAATAATACCGTCTGTTTCGGGCAATGAAAAAAGTACATCGTCAACCTGCGGTTCGGAAAATATTTCTCTTACCGCTTTATCAAAAATGTTTTTTTCTATATTTTCAGCGTCGTATCTATTTATGAGTCTTATCCCCGACAAAGATTTGATTTGTAATGTTTGGGTTATTTCTGCATACAAATGTTTCGCTTCGTGTGCAAAATCCTTTTTTTTCTCTACATAAACTCTGTACAAAATTTTACTCCCTTTCGTCTTCCAATGCCCGTTTGCCTATATCGGTGCGGTAAAACATATTGTCAAATTTTACCTTTTTTACTCTTTCGTAGGCGTTATGTATTGCACTAACAAAACTGTCTTCAACTGCGCTCACTCCAAGCACTCTGCCTCCGTTTGTGACAAGCCCGTAGTCACCAGCCTTTACTCCCGCATAAAAAATATACGGTTCGATTTCTTTTTCTATTTCTATTTCATATCCTTTTTCAAATTTTATAGGATAGCCTTTTGACGCCATTATTACACAGCAAGAGTATTTGTCATAAAATTCCACTTCTGTTTTATCAAGTGTGCCATTGGTCACGGATTGCATTATTGTGAACAAATCGCTTTTGAGTAACGGCAGCACGGCTTGCGCTTCGGGGTCGCCAAAACGGCAGTTATATTCCACAACCTTAACACCCTTTTCCGTTGCCATAAGTCCAAAATATAAACAGCCTTTAAAGACGATACCTTCTTTTTTGAATGCCGCCAAAGTCGGATAAACGATTTTTTCAAGCGTTTCTTGCCGTATTTTGTCGTTATAAATTGGGCTTGGCGCAATGGCTCCCATTCCGCCTGTATTGAGTCCCATATCTCCGTCAAAAGCTCTTTTGTGATCCATAGAACTAACCATAGGTTTAATAGTGTCGCCGTCGCAAAAAGCAAGCAATGTAAACTCCGTGCCTTTCATATATTCTTCTATTACGATTTTGTTTCCGCTTTCGCCAAAAACTTTTTCGTTCATAACCGCCAAAATTGTTTGTTTCGCTTGTTCATAATCGTTGACTATTGTGACGCCCTTGCCTGCCGCAACTCCGTCCGCTTTTATTACAATGGGAAAATCACTGAGTTTCAAATATTTGATAGCTTCTTCCGCCGTATCAAACGTTACATATTTTGCCGTTGGGATATTGTGCTTTTGCATAAAATTTTTTGAGAAAACTTTACTGCCTTCTATAATAGCGGCGTTCTTTGTCGGACCAAAACAGTCAATGCCTTTTTGGTTAAGCATATCGACAAGTCCCAAAACGAGCGGATCGTCTTGCGCAACCACAGCGTAATCTATTTCGTTTTTTACCGCAAAATCGACTATGTTATCCAAGTCGGTCGCTTTTATGTCAACGCCAGTTGCGATTTTGTCAATCCCGCCGTTTGACGGCAAAACATACAACTTGTCTATCGTTTTGTTTTCCAATAGTTTTTTTACGATAGCGTGTTCTCTGCCGCCACCGCCCACAACCATAACTTTCATTTTTTTCTCCTAGTGATGGAATAGCCTTATGCCCGTCATAACCATAACCATATTGTATTTATCGCAAATTTCTATTACGTTGTCGTCTCTTACCGAACCGCCTGGTTGCACAACAAAAGAAACTCCGCTTTTATGCGCACGCTCAATATTGTCGCCAAAAGGGAAAAACGCATCGCTGCCGAGCGTTACGCCTTTTATTGTATCTAAATACGCTCTTTTTTGCTCTTTTGTAAAAATTTCGGGTTTTACTGCAAAATAATTTTGCCATACATTTTCGCCCGTGACTTCGTCCGCATCATCCGAAAGATAGATGTCTATAACATTGTTCTTTTCCGCTCTTGTGACGTTTTTTGCAAATTTTAGCGCCAGCACTTTGTCGTGTTGTCTGAGTTGCCACAAGTCGGCTTTTTGTCCCGCAAGCCTTGTGCAATGTATACGTGACTGCTGTCCCGCACCCACTCCTATCGCTTGTCCGTCGAAAACAAAGCATACGGAATTTGATTGCGTGTATTTTAATGTGATGAGTGAAATTATCATATCTGTTACAGCAAAGTCGGGAATATTTTTATTTTTCGTTACAATATTACTAAACAAATTTTCATTGATTACTAAGTCGTTTCTTTTTTGCTGAAAAGTTACGCCGAAAACTTGTTTTGTTTCAACTTCGTTCGGTACGTAATCTTTATCTATTTTTACGACGTTATAAGACCCGTTGCGTTTTGCCCTCAGTATTTCCAACGCTTTTGCGGTATAGTCGGGTGCGATAATACCGTCGCTTACTTCTCGGTTGATAATCTTTGCCGTTACTTCGTCGCAAGTATCTGAAAGCGCCACCCAGTCGCCAAAACTACTCATTCTGTCAGTACCACGTGCTCTTGCGTATGCGCAAGCAATTGGGGAATCGTCCAGCCCTTCTATGTCGCTAACAAAACACGCCTTTTTGAGTTTTTCAGGTAAAATTTTGCCCACCGCTGCCGAAGTCGGGCTTACATGTTTAAAAGAAGCCGCAGCAATCATACCCGTCGCTTGTTTAAGTTCACGGACAAGCTGCCAGCTATTTAGTGCGTCCAAAAAATTTATGTATCCCGGTCTGCCGCTAAGTATTTCTATAGGCAAGTCTTGGCCGTCAGCCATAAATATTTTTGCAGGTTTTTGGTTGGGGTTACAACCGTATTTCAATTCAAATTCTTTCATAATTATTTTATATTTTTATTAATAATTCTCGTTTG
>DAOPIV010000052.1:0-8030 GCA_035399325.1 Clostridia bacterium
AAAATTGCCAAGGCCCGAAAGAGTCAAGGCGATGCATATGAAAGGAAAATCGTTGCCTCAAAACGGTATGATATATTACAAACTCACTTGTGAAAGCGACGCACTAAAAAATGCGGCAAAAAATTACAACGCATCAATAACGCAATTTATGACGGCGGCTGTTTTGCAATCCATACATTTGCAAAAACTTGATACCCTTAATAAAGACAAAAAGCCGATAAGAATTTCTGTTCCAATAAACCTTAGAAAGGTTTACAATATGGACACATTGCGTAATTTTTCGTCGTACTTCTATGTGGAGTATACGGGCGGAAGTTTCGCTGAATTGATTGAAAGCGTCAAAAAACAGTTTGTAGAAAAAACTACTCACGAATATATACAAAGCAATATAAATTACAATACAAAATCACAAAACACTGCCCTTTTGCGTGCGACTCCGTTGTTTTTAAAATATTTGGTATTAAGAGGCGTATATCACAACCTTGGTTACCGTCAAAACTCAGCAAGTTTATCTAATGTGGGCGTAGTGGAAGCGCCGAAAGAGTTTGCCGACCATATCGTCAGACACGAATTTAGCTTTGGCAGAACGTTTTGCGAACCGATAGGTATTACTATGGGAAGTTACAAAGGCATATCGACCATTATATGCAACTCTATTATCGAAGACACGCAGTTTGAAAGACATTTCGTAAAATGCCTTGTGGATAACGGTGTAGATATGGTTATTGAATCAAACGAAGGAGTGACAAAAAATGAAACGCTGTAATATATGTGAGTGCAATGTACATGAAAAACACTCTCACTGCCCTATTTGCGGCAGTTATTTGGAAGATAATCCAAAACCGTTTGATAGATATGAAAATGAAATAGAACAAAATGTTAAAAACCCAGAAGTGCATATTGTTGAGAAACCCGACTTTATGAAGGAAAAAACAAACTATATTTTACTGTTTTTGGCTGCTGTATGCGTGGCGTTAAATATACTCATCACTCCTGGCATTTATTGGTCGGCGTATGTGTTTATCGGTGTAATTTTTGCAATACTTTGCGTTTTACTTCCTATTACGAATAAAAGCAAAGTCTATATGCAAATAGTTTTGGATTTGCCTGTAATTACTCTTCTTTCACTAGCAATGGAGCTGATAATAAAACGGGGATACGGAGCGGCGATATCGATAATGTATATCTTGCCGTCCTTGTTTGTAGGCGCTATTTTACTTGTGGACGCAATGATAATCGCAACTGCAAAAAAACGAACGACAGGATATTTTTCCACTCTTTTATACGCTTCCTTTTTTGCGATAATACCACAAATACTTATCTGGATTTGGTTTTATAAGCTAGGCTATGATAGTATAGTAGCTTTTTCAGCTTTCTTCTTCTCTTTGATAAATCTAGGTATTGTGGCTATTTGTTCGCACAAACGTATAAGGGAAGAATACGACAAAAAAATGAATATGTAATAAAACTTGTCTTTCAATAAAAAAACTAAAAAATAAATCTCCCGAAAGGGAGATTTTTTGTATTTAGCGGCTGTAAAAAACTGTCATCGTAGGAAACTTTCTATTTTATTATTTTCCGTTTATGTCATTTTTATTTATTAAAAATTTGAAAAACCTTTGTGTAACCTTTAGTTTGTTACACCCAGAGAAATAAGTAGAGCATTATTTACCCTTTCCATTACGTCATCGGGCAGTTCGCCGATTTTTTCTTTAAGACGGCTTTTGTCTATTGTGCGTATCTGCTCCAAAAGCACGATGCTGTCTTTGGGCAAACAATATTTTTCTGCTGGAAGTTCTATATGAGTCGGAAGTTTGGCTTTGCTCAGCTTTGACGTGGTTGCCGCTGCGATAATTGTGGGGCTGAATTTGTTGCCGACGTCGTTTTGCAAAACGAGCACAGGTCTAAGCCCCCCTTGCTCACTTCCAACAACGGGGCTAAGATCGGCATAATACAGTTCTCCACGTCTTATCGTCATAGCGACTCCTTGATAAACGTTTGATTTGGTACATACTGTATTCTATTCCGATAAAAGCGTGTGTTGTGTATGTACCTTCATTAGACAAGTATTGCCTTTTTGCCGTCCTTTATTCGCATAATTTTTTCTTTAATAGCAAAAATACGATTCAAATTTTTTACTGAATCGCATTACTTAAAAAAATTTTATTTAATTATTTTTTTTAATGTCGCAAACTGTTTTTATTCAGAAGATTTTTCACCAAAATTAAACGGGAAAATATAAAAATCCGTTCCCGTTATAAAATCAGGCTCGCTTTGCTCGTTTATATAGGCGCGATGCCAAACGATTACTTTGTAGAAAAAAGCGGAATATACGACTGTGCCACCGTCTTTTTGAATCGACTTAAAAGGGACAAAACACAAAATAACCAAAATCACAATTATTATGGTTATTATTATATTTTTTTTCATAACAATACCTCTACTTTCATATTATTCTTGTCAAGTAAAATTGTATTATTTTAAATATTTTTAATCCGTATCATTTGTGCGGTATTTGCGTATTATGGCGTTAACCGTTTCGTAATCATAGCCCCGTGAGAGTAAATAGCGTTGCAGTTTCACCAAATTTTGCGTCGTGGGTTCTTTGTTTCGCATATATTTTTCCGCAAGCGTATTGGCGTTTTCGCTTAATTTTTCGTCAGACAAAGTTTCCACTGTTTGTTCGGCTAACTCTTTATTTATGCCTTTTTGAGTTAGCTCCACAGTCAGTCTGCGTTTTCCTTTTGTGGATACATTTGAGTTTATATATAACTCTGCATACATATTATCGTCTACATAACGATATTCTTTTAATTTGTTCACAACGTTACTGACAACGCTTTGCTCAAAACCTTTATTAGTAAGCCAGTCACGGATTTGTTTTACGGTTTTCATTGAACGTGAGATATAGTCGCAAGCTTTATTGAAAGCAATTTCGCTTTCGCTTGTCAAAAAAATCTCATTAAGCTGGTTTTCGGAAATTTCATCTCCGACTTTTAGCCTTGCCCTTACAATGCTCTCCGCAGTGAGTCCGCAACGAAATTCATCGTCTAAAAACAAATTCACTTTATCTTTGTTGCGTTTTTGGATTTCGATTTTTGTGATTTTTGACATTTATATGGACTAATCCAGCTTTTTAACTACTGCTTGTTTGCCGTTGGGTATACAGCAGGTGAGTTCCAAATCTTCAAGTTTTAAGGCGCCGTCACCTGTATATTTCTCGTCAACATGTACCGCAACAACATCAGCCATATACATTCTGTGAGTACCCAGATCGATTGTTTCAAAAACCTTACATTCCAAATTTACGGGACATTCCTCTATCAAAGGACTTGCTATTTTATCGGCTTTTAATTTTGTAAGTTTGGTTTCTTTGAATTTGTCATAATCCCGTCCCGATTTAATTCCGCAGAATCTTGCCTCTTCGATAAGGTCTTTTGTAACAAGATTTATCGCAAATTCTTTGGTTTCATTCAGCATCTCGTAACTGTATCTTGACGGACGTACGCTTATATATACTCTTGGCGGAACGGAACAAATAACGCCTGTCCAGCCTATGGTTATGATATTGCTTTTTTCCATATTTCCCGCTGTAACCAAAACGTTTGGCACGGGTGATATCATTGGATTAAGTGGTAATTTTACTTTCATTTTTTTCTCCTTTGACCTATTTTAAAGGTTACTACAAAAAAATATTTTTAGTTTAGACTTCATTTTAAATAAAACTAATATCGGTTAGTATTCGCCCAAAAACTCAGGCGAAAAAATGATTCCAGCACGCCCTGCGGTAAAATCAATAATTTTGTCAGCAATTTCTTTGGCTTCTCTGCTAAGAGCATTTATATGCATTAAAACATTTTCGCCGTATTCAATGGAAATGATTTTTGCTCTAAGCTCTATTTCCGCTTTGGTTTGTTTGAGCATATTATACGGCAAGGTGACGATAAACGGCGTTATCAAGCAAATTTTTACCCTTTCGGCTGCTGCCAAAGCGTTTGCCGCACAACCGCCGTACGCTCTTACAAGACCGCCTGCGCCAAGTTTTATTCCGCCAAAATATCTGGTCACAACAACGCAAACGTGGTCAAGATTTTGTTTTTTTATCGTTTCGTATATAGGCAGCCCTGCCGTTCCGCTAGGTTCGCCGTTGTCGGAAAATTTTGCACTGTCGCCAACTATGTAAGCGTAACAGTTGTGCGTTGCGTCGTAATAAGTTTTGCTGATTTTTTGAATAAATTCCGCCGCTTCTTCCGCCGTATCGGCTCTAGTTATATTTGCAATAAACTTGCTTTTGTTTATTATTTCCGTGTATACTTCGGCTTTATTTACGGTCGTGTATTCTTTCATTTATTTAACGATAATGCGAACATGGGTTTTTTTGCCTTTGTGCAATACGAAATCGTTAAGTCCATTGGGTATAAGTTCGTCAAATTTTTCAATTTTTCGGTCGTCAATAGATACTCCTCCGCCCTCGATAAGCCTTCTCGCTTCACCACGGGATGCCGCAATGCCGCTTGCCACCAAAACATCAATGACGCTGGAAACGTCTGAAACTTCTTTTACAGGCATTTGATTGACATCGCCTGAAAAAGCCGCCTCTACTTGTGATTGTACTTCATCAGCTACCGCTTTGCCGTGAATGAGCGTGGTGATTTCATATGCCAGACGGATTTTGGCTTTATTCATACGCTCGTCTTGGTATTTTGTAATTTCGTCGATTTCAGAAACGGGAAGAAACGTAAGCAATTTGAAACATTTATTTACAGACTCGTCTTCTATGTTTCTCCAATATTGATAAAAATCATATGGGGTCGTTTTTGTTGCATCCAGCCACAATGCGCCTTTTTGTGTTTTGCCCATTTTTATGCCGTCCGAAGTCGTCAGCAAAGGAAAAGTCATTGCAAAGCTTGGCTTTTGCTCTTTGCGTCTAATAAGGTCAGCGCCCGCCAAAATATTGCTCCACTGGTCATCGCCGCCAAACTCCAAATCACAGCCGTATTGACGATATAATACCAAAAAATCGTACGCTTGCATAAGCATATAGTTAAATTCCAAAAAGCTGAGACCTTTTTCAAGACGCTGCTTAAAGCACTCCGCAGTCAGCATTTTGTTTACAGAAAAAGTAGAGCCGATTTCACGCAAAAAGTCTACATAATTCAAATCTAAAAGCCAGTCGGCGTTATTAACGATAATAGCTTTGCCTTCTGAAAAGTCTAAAAACCGTGACATTTGTTTTTTGAAGCACTCGATATTGTGGTCGATTGTTTCTTTTGTCATTAAGGTTCGCATATCGCTTCTGCCAGACGGGTCGCCCACCATAGCGGTACCGCCGCCGATAAGCACTATCGGGCGGTGTCCTGCTTTTTGCATATGCGCCATTGCCATTAGCGGAATATAGTGACCGATATGCAAGCTGTCAGCAGTCGGATCAAAACCCACATAAAAAGTACAGCTGCGTTCACTAAGCATTTTTACTAATTCTTCTTCGTATACGGTTTGTTTGATAAAACCTCTTTCTCTCAAAACATCAATTATGTTGTTCGTCATATGGTCACCCTCCGCAAAAATTCTACTGTTCTATTCTTTCAAACAGTTTTTGACTGTTTTTTATGGTTATTTCGTAAGATATTATCATATAAACCAAACTTATGGCAAGTAAAACCGCCCACATTGCTGGTTCTGCCCAAGCCGAAAGCGTACCTACGGTGAAAAGCGGATACAAGAAAATTCCGCCAATGCCCACTACAACAATCATCATTACAAAATCTATAAGTAGCGACATTAGAGCAGACGGATTGTTTTTTGCGCCTTCGTTGAAGGTATTCCAGTTCAGTCTTGGACGTGCCAAATCTATGAATACTTGCAAACTTGTCGTTCCAATATTTAAAAATGTATAAACGCCTATCATTGCCAAAACGTAATACCAATCCGCTTTTGTCATTATTCCAGCAACGATAGCAGCGATAACAAGCGTCGCTTCACTAAATATTCCTGCAAGATAAATTTTTGCTTTCAAAATATTTTTGAAGTCTATAGGCAACGTTTTTAAAACGTAAAAATTGCGGTTTTCTCGGGTAAATGCGCTTGTGGCAGACGTATTTGTGGACATACCCATAAACAATGTAAATGCCAATGCGCCTACTAAAAGTATCGGTTTCAAAAATGCAGCATCCATGCCAAGATTGTCGGTATTAAATTGGAACAACATGAACACCAAAATAATAGGAACAATAATCAGCTGAAATAGAGTAAACGTGCCCATATTTGGGTCTCTAAAAAGTCTTTTTGCATCGCTTTTCATAAGCGCGCCAACTATTCCCACCCGTTTTTCGCTCGATTTTACCACCATTTTCTTTTTGGGGTTTTCGAGCTGTTTCATAACAGTCTTGCGGTAAACAAGAGAAGACACGCCGATAGCTACAAACATAAGCGCAGCATACATCAAAATTGCATACAAAAAGCTCAAAATATATTCACTGAAAGATACGGGATTAAGCGTTTTTGCCAATAGATAGTTTGGCAGTATTGCTCTCGCTCCGTCGGAAATCGATACAATAAGCCTTGCCAGCATTTCCCCGGGCAAAGAATCCTCTGCCACAGTACCTGTATATTTGTAAATAAAATAGTAATACAGCCCAAACAACAGTCCCATGAGCAAGACATATACGATGGACGTTATAATACCTTTGTTTTTGAAATATCCAATAACCCACATAAGAGGTATCGCCAAAATCGCTCCCAAAAGTAAAGGTAGCATTGGAGCAATTATGATAACCAGCAAAAGCTGAATATACAAAAAAAACGGTGCGTTTACCGCTATCGCATATGGTATTAGCAATAATAGAGATGTCAAAACACCTGTAATTAACTCGTCTATATAAACGTAAACAAGTTTTGCCGCATATATCGATGATGTTTTTACGGGTAAAGGAAGCAAAAACTCGGTATCTTTTGAAAAATATATCGTGTTTAGCATACTCACAATTCCAGTAAACAATACAACCGCTTGTAACGCTGTAATAAGGTAAGTATAACCTTCCGTAACCACTCCCGCCGTTTTCATTACAAGACCCGTGTTGTATACGGAAAATGCCACAAGCGCTATCATAGGAAGGCATGCCACACCAACAATAATAAACGCAAGCAATACACGGTTTTTCTTTCCGCTTGCGGTATATTTTTGGAAACGGAATTTTTGTCTAAGCAGTGTTTTTAAAATTATTGAGAAATCTCGCATAAATACCCCCTTTTACAGCTTTGAGCCGTAAACGGTTTCGATATTATTTTCGTTTGTAATATCAAGAAAGATTTTTTCCAGCGATACGGTTTTGTCTTTTTTGAGATTTGCCAAAGTGTCGACAGCAATGAGTTTGCCGTGATTGATAATGGCAACTCTGTCGCAAACTTTCTCCACAACGTCAATAACGTGACTGCTGAAAAATACTGTGTTGCCGTTGTCGGCTTGTTCACGCATAAGTTTTTTTAATTCGAATGCGGATTCGGGGTCAAGCCCTGTCAGCGGTTCGTCAAGTATCCACAGCTTTGGTTCGTGAATAAGGGCTGCGATAACAAGGATTTTTTGTTTCATACCGTGAGAGTATGATTTTATCTGTTCGTTTGCGTTTTCGTCTAAATGGAAAAGTTTTAGATATTTTGCTTTGCGTTCTTCCAAAGTTTTTTGCGGCACATCATACATTTCGCCGATAAAGTTTAAATACTCATTTCCAGTCAATTTGTCATAGGTATTATGCTCGTCAGGCACATAGCCTATTGTCATTTTTGCTTTTATCGGGTCTTTTTTCAAACTTATTCCGTTAATTTCAATATCGCCGCTGTCGGAATTCAATATGCCCGTAATCATTTTTATTGTTGTGGATTTTCCAGCTCCGTTAGGTCCTAAAAACCCGAATATTTCACCGTCACGGACTTCCAAATTTAGCCCGTCAACTGCTTTTACGGGGGATTTTGCATAAGACTTGCTAACGTTTTCAATTTTTAGCATAAAAAAATTCTCCTTATTTATCGTTTTT
>DAOPIV010000053.1:0-1180 GCA_035399325.1 Clostridia bacterium
GGAAGCTATTTTTACCGAAAGAAAAGACGATGAAATGCAGCTTAGACGTGGCTTCACCGCTGGAAAAAATGATGTAATATTGATTGCAGAAGACGTTGTTACCACAGGCAAATCCACAATGGAAACGGTCAAAGTTTTGCGTGATATGGGAGCCAGTGTAATAGGTGTGGGTTGTATAGTCGATAGGCGTGAAGCCGACTGCGTTTTGGATTTTCCCGTTTACCCCGCTTTGAAACTCGATATTCCTATCTACCCCGCCGAAAACTGCCCCTTGTGCGCTAAAGGTTTGCCTATCGAAAAACCGGGCAGCAGAAAAAAATTTGGAAAATGAACTAATAAAATTTTTTCTACATAAATTTGAATTCTTCTCATTAACGATAAAACCGCCGAATAACGAGCGGTTTTTTTTGTTTTGAAAAATTCTATTTGATCAAAAAGAGATAATATTTGGTTAAGTTTTCACGATCTTTTCCAGTCGTGTTTTATATATTCTCTTTCACGGGCGATACAAAAATCGTTGTCTAGTAGATTTTTAGTGACAGTGCTGCCCGCAGCAACAAAAACGTTTTTGCCTATAGATAGAGGCGCAACAAAATTGCAGTTGCTTCCCAAAAAACTTCCGTCGCCCACAGTCGTGCGGTTTTTGTTTTTGCCGTCGTAATTTACAAACACAACTCCGCAACCCACGTTCACCTTTTCGCCTATCGTGGCGTCGCCGACATACGCAAGGTGACTGACCTTAGAACCGCCGCCAATTGATGAATTCTTTATTTCCACAAAATCGCCTATACGGCAGTTTTCGCCGATTACACAATTTTGCCGTAAATATGCGTATGGCCCTATTGTGGTTTTGTCGCCAACCGTAGCTCCTATGAGCGTGGAAGAATTGCAAATGATATTTTCTCCAAGTTTAGAGTCGTTTATATCGCTAGCAAAAATCAAAGTATTTTCCCCTATTTCCGTATTGCCTTTCAAAACGCAAAAGCGGTTGATTTTTGCATTTTTTGCGATTTTTACATCAAAATCTATACAAGTATTGTTTATGTCTTCAATAAACACTCCGTTATTTAAGTGGCGTTGCAAAATAAAATTTCGGGCATATTCTACCGCCAAAGGAAAGTCCAGCATATCTATGAATTTTTGACCGCAGTATATAGAGATATTTACGGCATCCCTCATT
>DAOPIV010000053.1:1280-7983 GCA_035399325.1 Clostridia bacterium
TTACTAAAACTAGCATATTTTTTCATAAAAACAAATAGACTTGTTTGTTTGCGTCGGTTTTTATTTTTGCTTGACGCTTAATAATAAACAAAAACACGCAAAAAAGAATATTATAAACAACGGAGAAAATTTTTTTATGTGCGGAATAGTAGGATACACGGGTAAAAATAACGGCGTGCCGTATTTACTAGACGGATTGACACAGCTTGAATACAGAGGATACGATTCTGCAGGAATCGCTTTTTTTGACAGCGGCAAAATACATACCGTAAAAAAACTTGGTCGAGTAAGCGAGCTTGTTGCCGAAGCACAAAATCTATGCGGACAAACGGGCATCGGACACACTCGATGGGCAACTCACGGCAAACCCAGCTATCAAAACGCCCATCCGCACACGTACGGAAAATTTGCCGTCGTACATAACGGTATTATAGAAAATTATTTAGATTTGAAACTTTCGCTCAATGAAAACTTTGTCAGCGAAACTGATACTGAAGTAATCTCTCATTTGCTACAAAAAAACTATAACGGCGATTTTTTGCAAACCGTTGCTATTACACTTAAATCACTGAACGGTTTTTTCGCACTTGCGATTTTGTGCGAAGACTACCCAAATACTGTAATTGTTGCTCGGCGTGGTAATCCTATTTTGCTAGGACAGGGTAACGGTGAAAATTATATTGCAAGCGATTTGACCGCTCTTTTCAAAAAAACAAAGATGGTTTACCAGCTCCCTGAAAACTCCATAGGACTGGTTAACCCCGAAAATATCTATGCTTACAATTGTACTGATTTGTCGCCCCTTCCGCTGCAAAGCGTAAATTTTGATTTGTCGCCCCAGTTTATGGAAATCGGAAAGCATGAAAGCTTTATGATTAAAGAAATTTACGAATGTCCAAGAACCTTTTCCGATACGGTCTCAAATTTTTATCACAATACTGACATAGTTGAATTGATAAACAAAATCAGCAATGCGAAAAAAATAACAATTGCAGGTTGCGGTACTGCATATCACAGTGCAATCGTGGGCAAATATCTTTTTGAACGACTGGCGCGCATACCTACGGAGATTGATATCGCCAGTGAATACCGTTACAAAAATCCTATCATAAATAAAGATGATATATTTATCGCCGTGAGTCAAAGCGGCGAAACCGCCGATACGATTGCGGCGACAAAATTGGCGAAAGAACAAGGTGCATATGTAGTCGTAATAACAAATGTAAAATACAGCTCTATTACTAACTTCGCAGACATCGTTTTGACAACCCTCGCAGGTGCAGAAATCGGCGTTGCGGCGACAAAAAGCTATATTGGGCAAATTGCGGTATTTATTTCTCTCGCAATCGAAATGGCTTTGACAAAAGGCGCCGAAACAAACAAATATCGAAAAAAGCTTTTGAATGTGAAAAATCTGATAGAAAATGTTTTAATGGAGAATCAACATATCCGCTCTATCGCAGACGAATTTATAAATGCGGAAAAAGTATTTTTTATCGGCAGAAATATGGATTATGCCGTTGCTCTTGAAGGTAGTTTAAAATTAAAAGAAATAACATATAAGCACAGCGAAGGCTATGCCGCAGGAGAATTAAAACACGGTACAATAGCTCTAATAGACAACAAATCTTTGGTCATTGCTATTATTACGCAGGAAAACATTGCGGACAAAACTTTGAATGCTGTCCACGAAGTAAAAGCCAGAGGAGCGTCTACAATGTTAATTACAACACTGCCACGATTGTACGACACAAAAGAAGCGGATTGCGTTTTGGCTTTGCCCGAAATCGATGAAATATTTTCTCCCGCTTTGGCGGTTATACCAACTCAACTATTTGCTTATCATACGGCACGGCACTTAGGCAAAGACCCCGATAAACCAAGAAATCTGGCAAAAAGCGTAACGGTCGAATAAAAATTTTGAAAGGAAAGCAAAAAACTGCTTTCCTGTTTTACGTTTGCAAAAATTTTAACACTATGATATCATTTATTAAATTTGTTTCTATTTACAGCAATTTTAGTCAAGAAAAAATTTGCGCACTCAACTAAACTACCTTATGTAGAAATATGGACGAGACATTGATAGCGGTTTCAAATATGCAAAAATATATCGCCGAAAACATTGATAAACCCATAACTTTAGCGGAGCTTGCGCGCGCAGCAAACTACTCAATCTATCACACCGAAAGAATTTTCAAGCGATTTGTCGGTATCACCCCTTTTGCTTATATTAGAAAAATGCGGCTAACCGATGCCGCAAAAAAACTGAAGGACAATCCAGACTATAATATTTTGAACGTGGCGTTGGACTACTTGTTTGATACGCACGAAGGTTTTACAAGGGCTTTTACAAAAGAGTTTTGCATATCTCCATACCGCTACAAAAAAGAAGCGCCGCCTGTGAAATATTTTATCGCTTACGATGCTCTCGCCTCTTCTTCAATAAATAAGGAGATAAAAACAAAAATGGAAACAAAAATTATTTTTACTCAAATCATCGAAAGACCTAAACGCAAAGCATTATTAAAACGTGGCGAGAAAGCCAAAGAATATTTTGAATATTGTGAGGAAGTTGGGTGCGATGTTTGGGGAATCCTTACCAGCGTCAAAGAAGCTCTATTTGAGCCTGCGGGTTTCTGGTTGCCATTAAAATTAAGAAACGGCAAAAGCGAGTATGTACAAGGCGTGGAATTGCCCGAGAATTATTGCGGTCAAGTGCCTGACGGCTACGAGATAGTAGACTTGCCACCTTGCTCTTATATGGTTTTTCAAGGCGAGCCGTTTATCGAAAAAGATTTTTGTGAAGCAATAGTATCCGTACAAAAAGCTATCGCCAACTACAAAATCGAAACAACGGGCTATGTGTGGGACGACCTTAATCCCCGATTCCAATATGCGCCGATGGGTGAGCGGGGATATATAGAAGCTCGTGCCATAAAAAAAGCTTAAAAATTACAAATGAAAAAACGCTCGATAAGAGCGTTTTTTTAAATATTTTAATTTTCGATATAGGAATATATTATTTTCCTTTTCCGTTATGCCCCGAATGAATGTCACGCAATTCTTGTGGCGATAGCGTCATCAAATAATTGAAGTAGCTTTCTCTTGTTTCGGCGGTGGAATTTTTTTGCATCAATTCATAAATTAGTCTAAGGTCACCTATATTTTTTTCCGCCAACTCGGTTCTATTTGCGTCTTGATACATTTGTTTGATTTGATTTATATATTTAAGCTGCCCCGCTGACACAGTTTGATTTTCCACATCCGCAGTATCATTTTTACCTATCTGATTTCTTGTAACGCTGCAGTTCACCGCCGACTTTGTTATTGCATTTTGTAGCATATTGTAGTATTTTTCGTATTTAGTTTCATTTTCGCCTTCAATAGAAGATAAAACTATTTCACTGTCCGTTGTGTCAAAATAGCCGCCTTCATTGAGTTTTGTGACGACCGTTTCAAAGGCTTCGTCAACGGATTTACCTGCCAAAGTTATTCCGTCAAAAAGTGCTTGGGCGTCTGCATTTAAAAATACCGCAGATTTAATTGTGTCAGACTCATCAATTTCCAGTTTTATTGACGGATTTATGTCAAGATACACCGTAAAAGGCGTTTTCTCCACATTGTACCAAATACCAAAAGTAACAAGCACCAAAACGGCCGCCGTCGCTATCGCCGTCAGTATTTTCCATCCATTGCGTTTTTTGGGCGGTGCGGCTTTTTCGATATTCATATTTTTTATTTCAATAATTTTGCCGCTCATATCGGGCACAAACGACTGAACTCTGCTTTTTATTAAATTTTCCGTTTTTCTTTTATTCATAACCGTTTTCCCGTAATACTTTTTCCAAGCTTTTTAGCGCTTTGCCATATTTCCAGCGAATTGTCGAACTGTTTGTTTCCGTTACTTGCGATATTTCCATAAATGTCATTTCGCCGACAAGATGTAAGAGGACTATTTTTGCAGATTTCTCGTCCAAACTTTTTTCTATCAATTTCACCAGTTCGTCGGATTCAATGTTTTTATCGGTAATGGTATCCGCTTTCAATTCATAAATTTTTTCTATGTTTTCCGTCGCTTCTTTTTTTGACTTTTTCAAGTAATTTAGCGACGCATTTTTTACAATTTGTATTATCCACGCTTTTGGATTTGTATTTGGCTTGTAGTAAGATATATATCGCATTATATTTATATATGTTTCTTGTGAAATATCTTCCGCTGCAAATTTATTTTGCGTATAAGAATAGGCGACAGCAAAAACCGTCTTTCTCGTTAGTTCGTATATTTCGTCCAAGGCGGAGTTTTCGCCCCGCCTCAGACTCTGTAAAGCCTTTTCTAACAAATCGCATTCCTCTTGTTTTTTTGTTTAGTGTAGCATAAGAAAGTTCTTTTTGCAATTATTAACCTTGCTTTCCGTTTCCTTGACGATTTTGTTGCATTTTTTCAATTTCCTCACGGACTTTATCAAGATTTTGTCCTATTCTTTGTTTCATATTTTCCAGCTTATCTTGATATTGGTTCATTCTTTGCTGACGAGTCGCTACTTTTTCGGCATATGCGGACTGAGCTTCTATCTGGTACTGTTGTCTTAATGCTTCTACTTCCGCTTGATAAGCTTCGACTCTTTCTCTCAATTGAGTTCTGAGTGTTGCAAGTTCCGCTTCCATAGCTGTCTTTTCTTCGCCGTCCTGCATAGTCAATATTTGTTGTTCCATCTCTCTTATTTGAGCTCTCAACACAGTAATATCACCGTAATTAAGATTGTATAACGCTTGTTTAGCTTCTTTAAATTCGGCATTTTGAAGCGCCATATTGCCCTTGCCTGTTTCATCGTGGATAAGTTTGATAATGTCGCCCACTGTCATTGCTGCAAGTTCATTAGGGTCAAGGTCAGGCATAAGTGACATTGCAGTAACGATGGCTTTGATTTGTGCCAAAGAAAGAGTGTCAGTGTCAAGACCGTAAGCTTCGGCTTGTTCTAAATATTCTTCCAATGATCCGATATTTACATTGCCAAAAATTCCGTTGTTTGCAAAATAATTATTGACTCTGGTTCTGATTCTTTGCGCAATGTCGTCTGCCGTTTCATCGCTTTCGTCACTTACTACTTCGATATTAACTTCGGATAATTCCGCTTCTACATCGATATAGCCAGCGTCAACCGCCATTTGCGTAAACAATTCAACCGCAGCTTCTGCGCTAAGACCGATAAACTCATCAATTTTGCCCGCAAGCAGTATTTCTGCGTCTTCATTCATAGGTATAACGTCAACGACCAAGCCGTCTTCGTCAAGCACAAAATCTACTTTCGGATTTATAGATACTGATACGTAAGAATAATTCATGCCGTATGCCACTTCGTCCGCAGCTTGACATGCAGTTACACTTGCTCCGACAGTGATAAGTAGTAAAACAGCTAATACTGTTGCAATGATTCTATTTTTTGTTTTCATTTTGGATTTACCTCCGATATTTTAGTGTGTTCGTAATATAAACAATCTAAAAACAAAATTTGTTGGTAAAAAGAGAAAAATTTTTTATTTCTTTAATTTTTTTCTACATATGGCTTTGCATATATTGAACAATGCTTAACAGAAGAATATTCCTTTTCTATTATATCATGAATTTTTATTGATATTTTATCGGCATCTGAAAAAGATATATTTTCGTCTAAATACACTTCGACTTCCAAATATATTTTTACGCCAAACTGTCTTGACATAAACGACCCGATACCTTTCACTCCCATACAATCTTGTATCTTATCTTTGATTTCGTTCTCTAATTCTTTGGATATACTTTTATCAACAAGCTGATCCACTGCTGTTTTTATTATATCATAAGCTACTTTAAGTATTATCAGACATATAATTATAGCCGCAATAGGGTCTGCTATTTGCCAACCTTTACCTATCATTAGACCAATTATGCCAAGCATACTTCCTATTGACGAAAGCGAATCTGATAAATGATGCCATGCGTCCGCCTTTAGGCTGGTGGAATTAATTTTCTTTGCGTGATTATTTGTGTAGAAAAACATTACGCCTTTTACGACGATTGATAGTCCTGCCCCTAGCAACGCCAAAAAAGTAAATTGATTAGATGAATTTGCAACGGGAGTATATTCAATGATTTTTACAATTCCATCATAACCAATAAATAGAGCCGTACCCGCCAAGAGTAAACCTAAAAATATCGAAGCGATGGATTCGAATCTTTCATGTCCGTATGCATGAGCTTCATCGCTTTCTTTTCCGGAAATTTTGGCTCCCACCATTACTATTATCGTTGTAAAAACATCGCTTCCCGAATGAAGAGCATCGCTTATCATAGCCGTGGATCCGCCCAGCACGCCTACAGCAGCTTTCACAACCGTCAAAATCAAGTTCCATATAATGGTAACCCACCCGACTTTTTTAATAGTTTGTTCGTAATTCAGTGATTTTTTCATATAAAAACTCCTTATGATTAGCTCTGCAAAAGACTACTAAATAAGGAGTTTTAAATAAAAATATAAAACACCTATGGGAACTGTCCCACAGGTGTTGACCTGCTGCCAATAACGGCCCGACTGCGTGATTACACCGCCTGATCAGATTGTAATGTAGCTTAATGCATTGCAAAGTGATATTTATATAATATTAAAAAAAACATAAATTTGTCAATGATTTAATATAAAATTTAGTCGATTTTTGACAAAAGTTT
>DAOPIV010000054.1:0-7912 GCA_035399325.1 Clostridia bacterium
AGTTTTAGCGTTTCTTCCTTCGCTTCTAGTATAGCCTCTTTTTTTAGCGTTTTGGATTCTAGTTTTGCTTCGTCCAAAATAGACTGAGCAACGTTTTTTGCATTTCCAATTTTATTATTTATGACTTGTCTGTTAATAAAATAACCTAATGCACCGCCCGCAATAATGGCTACAATCGGCAATACGATAAGTAATGCCGTATTACCGTCCGCAAAGAAGGAAAGCAATGATAAATAATGCATAAATTCCTCCATATTATGTTTTCAATTTACATCAATCACAAACCTGCGGTTTGCTTACTTATATAATCAAGTCGTATTAACTTAAATATACCAAATTTATGATACAAAAAACCAAGACAAAAGTCAAGTAGTCTTAGGTCATTTATTGTGACAAATGAAAAAGCCCCCGAAACAATATCGAAAGGCTTTTTAAAGGGGTTTTATTTAGTCCGAAACGTCTTCGGTGTCGTCCGATGCCGCTTTTGTTTCGTGTGACTCAAATTTTGCACGGATGAGTTTTTCAAGCTCTGTCATAAGTGCAGGGTTCGTTTCAAAATATGTTTTGACATTCTCTTTTCCCTGTCCTATGCGTTCGCCGTTGTAGCTGAACCAGGAACCGCTTTTTTCAACAATTCCATTGTCGATAGCAAGGTCTAATATGCAGCCTGACTGTGAAATGCCTTTACCATACATTATATCAAATTCCGCAAGTTTAAACGGCGGAGCTAGTTTGTTTTTCACCACTTTAATTTTCGTGCGGTTGCCCACAACATCTGTTCCGTTTTTAATTTGGTCTATTTTTCTTACGTCTAAACGTACGCTTGCGTAAAATTTTAGAGCTTTGCCGCCGGGAGTCGTTTCAGGCGAGCCAAACATTATACCAACTTTTTCACGAAGCTGGTTGATGAAAATAATACAAGTATTTGATTTACTTACAATAGCGGCGAGTTTACGTAAAGCTTGCGACATAAGACGTGCTTGTAAACCAATGTGCGAGTCCCCCATATCGCCTTCAATTTCGGCTTTTGGAGTCAACGCAGCAACAGAGTCGATAACAATCAAATCTATTGCACTGCTGCGTACAAGATAGTCGGCAATATCAAGAGCTTGTTCACCGTTGTCGGGCTGTGATACATACAAATTTTCCAAATTTACGCCCAGTGCCGAAGCGTATGTAGGGTCAAGCGCATGTTCGGCGTCAATAAAGGCAGCCGTACCGCCACGTTTTTGAATTTCCGCAATAACATGCAAAGAAACCGTGGTTTTACCCGAAGATTCGGGTCCGTATATTTCAATAATTCTTCCACGTGGCATTCCGCCAATTCCCAACGCAATGTCCAAAGTAAGACAGCCAGTGGGAATAACATCTATATTCTTTGTTGCGGCGGTTTCGCCGAGTTTCATTATTGCGCCTTTGCCAAATTGTTTTTCAATCTGCAATATCGCTTGCTCCAACGCTTTTTTCTTGTCGTCAGTCATATAATTTCTCCTAAATCAGTGTGATTTCATAAAATTTATCAGCATATATAAGGCTGTGTTAGCGCATTTATGACGAACATCGCTGCGATCGCCGCTAAACACAAATTTTTTTGTCAATATACTGTCATGATTTCCAACGGAAATATAACACAGCCCCAATGGCTTTGTCAAGCTGCCTCCATCTGGACCTGCAATACCAGTGGTGGACAAAGCGTAGTCCGTGCGCCCGTCGGTTAGTCCCTTACACATCGCCACGGAAACTTCTTCAGATACAGCACCGTACTGTTCTATCATTTTTTCAGGTACGCCGAGTCTTTCGGTCTTTGCTTGATTGGAATATGTTACAATCCCTTCCAAAAAAACTTTGCTTGCACCCGCAATTTCAACTATTTTGTCACAAATAAGTCCGCCTGTAAGCGATTCGGCAACTGACAAATACCTGTTTCTTATTTTCAGCATATCCACTGTCAGTTTCCCAAGCGATTCATCGCTTTCAACATAAATGTTGTCACCAAATAATGTATATACTGCGGAATATACGCTATTGCTGGTTTCATAAGTAAATTTATCGGGTTCAAATTCGTAGGTAAGAAGCGTATCGAGATGTTTTGTCTGCGCTTTGCATCGATATTTTGAGTAAATTCCATTCTCAAACAAAATTTTATCGATTTCTTCCTTTTCCAGTCCAAAAATTTTGAAAAGCAATACCTTTTTTAGGTTTATTTGGTTTTCGCTTTGATAATCAATCACAATAATATTTCCAAAATCTATTTTTTTGTGTCTACACTAAACACTGATTTATTTTCAACTAAATATACTATGCCTGAAATAATAGTCAAAAAAGTCGCTACCGCTATCATCACATAACCTGCATAATATACTATGTTGTAAATAGTCGTATAAAGTGCGTCGGTCGTAGTCGTTTTGAAAACAAAAAAGAATTTTGTCAAGAACAAAAGCGGTATAGCAATGTCTTGGACAAAAGTCTTTGCTTTTCCGTAAATATTTGCGTGTATTATCACATTTTTGCTTGCGGCTATTTGGCGAACAATGCTTATCAAAAGTTCTCTTGCTATTATTATTGCTCCGAATACGGCACAAATCCAGTTTGGCGAAAGCGGGCAGTCATATGCAATCAAAAACAGAGCGAACAACACCAAAAGCTTGTCCGCAATAGGATCAAGTAATTTACCCAAATCAGTAACCATATTATATTTACGTGCAATATATCCATCCAAAAAATCGGTTAATGCCGCTATTATAAAAATGTTTGTTGCCCAAAGTGCGGCGTAAGTAAAATCAAGTAAATAAACGATTGTCATAACAGGTATTAAAGCAATTCGCACAATTGAGATTTTATTGGGTAAATTCATTTTATTTCTCCTATCAAATCATATTTATCGTAACCGACAATTTTAACTGAAACATATTCACCAGTAAGCAACGGCTTTTTTGAGTAAATTTTAGTGATGCCGTCTATTTCGGGCGACTGAAACTCAGTTCTGCCAACGTAAAAGTCCCCTGCGTCTTCATCAATGACACATTCTACAATCCTTCCTTTAAAAGATTTATTAAGCCGTGAGACGATTTTGGACTGCGTCAAATAGAGTTCTTTTACACGCTTTTGCTTTGCTTTTTCATTTATTTGTTCGGGCATTTTTGCGGCTGATGTTCCGTCTTCCTGCGAATATGCAAAAAAACCCACATTGTAGAGTTTGTATTTTGATAAAAAGGCTTTTATTTTATTGTGCTGCTGTTTCGTTTCGCCTGGGAAACCGCATATAAATGTGCTTCTGACTTTTATTTCGGGGTAATTTTGAGTAAGTTTTTCAAATAATTTTAAAACTGAAATTTCATTGGATTTTCGGTTCATTCGTTTCAGAATTTCACCGTCAACGTGCTGAAGCGGTATGTCTATATATTTGCAAATTTTTTCATTGTTTTTGATTTCATCTAGCAGCTCGTCGGTCACAAGTTCGGGGTAGCAATACAAAAGTCTTATGCGTTTTAGATTTTTTATATTTCCGAGTTTACGCAGAAGTTCTACCAATTGTGGTTTTCCATATAAATCAAAACCGTATTTGGTCACATCTTGTGCCACCAAAATAATCTCACTAACCCCTTTTGCGGTCAAAGACTCAGCTTGTGCAACAAGTTGCTCTAATGGATAAGAAAAAAAATTGCCCCGTATTTTGGGTATAAGGCAATAAGAGCAAAAATTATCGCATCCGTCCGCTATTTTTAGATATGCGTAATGTATCGGAGTGGTAATCAAACGTGGCTCTACGGTCTTTTTGCGGGGTGTGGGCGGCATATGTATTCTCTCGCCGTTCAAAGTTTGTTTTACTGCGTCAACAATATCAAAATTTGTTCCGCAAACACAATCCGCTTCGGTCAAATTTTCATAAATTTCTTTGCCGTAAAGCTCGGGCAGACAACCCGTGACGACAATTTTTTTATTGCTTTCGTCATTTTTCAAGGTGCTTAAATCCAAAACTGTTTCAATGGATTCTTTTCTTGCAGCTTCTAAAAAAGCACAGGTATTTATGATAATAACGTCTGCTTTGTCCGGTTCGGAAATGATTTCGTAACCATTGGAACTAAGTTTTTGCAACATTATTTCCGTGTCTACACGGTTTTTGTCGCAACCGAGAGAGACTGCACCGATTTTTATTTTAGTCATTTTTGTAAAGCTTCTCAAATTCTTCTTTGGAAATCAGCACTTTGCGTGATTTACTGCCGTCATAGCCGCTTACAAAGTGTTTTTGCACCATATCTTCTATTATTTTACCTGCACGATTGTAGCCGATTGAAAAACGGCGTTGAAGCATTGAGATAGATGCCACACCTGCACCGCTATCGATAATATATTCCAAAGCTTGCATAAATAGCGGGTCAAGCTCGTCCTCGTCGTCAAAAATCTCGTTTTGTTTTTCTTTTGAAATTTTGCTTTCGACTTCTTCGTCATAGTACGCTTCATTATTGCGTTTGACAAACTCCACTACTCTTTCGACTTCCGCCATCGTGACTAATGCGCCCTGCAAACGTACGGGTTTCGGGGTATTGCCCATTACAAACAGCATATCTCCTTTGCCCAAAAGTTTTTCAGGACCGCCTTGGTCGAGAATAGTTTTGCTATCTGCGGTGGAAAATACACGCAACGCAATACGGGAAGGCAAATTTGCTTTTATGACGCCTGTGATAATGTCCACGCTGGGACGTTGAGTAGCGAGTACCAAATGTATTCCTGCCGCTCTTGCTTTTGCGGAAAGAGATTTGATACGGGTTTCCACTTCGTTTTTGTCGTACATGATAAGTTCGCTCAATTCGTCCACTACCATAACTATCCGTGGCAGTTTTTGAGTTGTTTCGGGGTCTATTATGCGGTTGTATGTCGATATATTTTTAGCGCCAATTTCGGCAAAAAGACTGTACCGTCTTTCCATTTCTTCAATAGCCCAAGTAAAAGCGGAAATACTTTTTTCATATTCCGTGATAACTTCATTTATCATAAGGTGCGGCATTTTGTTGTAGACAAAAAATTCCACACGTTTCGGGTCTATGAGAATAAATCTTAATTCTTCGGGTGAATAGCGATACATAAGGCTTATTATCAAAGAATTCAAACAAACGCTTTTTCCCGTACCAGTCGAGCCAGCCACTAATAAATGTGGCATTTCAGCTAAATCGGGAGCAATATGCTCGCCACCAATATCTGTGCCCAATGCAAAACGCAAACCGCTGCATGGTTTTCTGAAAGATTCGGACTGAATAATACTGCGTAAGGTGACGGGTTCGGTGTTTTTGTTAGGAACTTCAATACCAAATAGGTCTTTGCCTGAAATAGTAGTCTCAAGGCGTACCGAGCCAATGGCTGAAAGTCTGCGGGTAATATCTTCCGTGAGATTTGAAATCTTTTTGATGGAAATTCCGGGCGCAAGACTGAGTTCATAACGGGTGACGGTTGGTCCTGTTACGATATTTTGCACTTTTGCTTCTATCTTAAATTCATTTAAAGTTTGTTCGAGTATACGAGCGTTTTCTTCATAGTCTTCTTCTGCGGCAGCCCTATCCATAGGCGCATTATTCAATAAATCAATAGACGGCGAAACATAAGGTCTGTAATAATGAGGCGGAGCGGAGTTTTGTCCGTCGTCAACATCTATCATACCTTGATATGCTTTTACGTCTTCAGTGGCGATAAAAGGCTTTTCGGTGTATTTTATTGCATTGTGGGTTTTTACTGTTGAAGGTAAAATGTCGGTGTCAAATTCGTCAATTTTTTCGTTCTCAGTTGTTTCTTCACTTTCAAAATTGCTGTCAAAATTTTCGAATATATCGCTTTCGCTTTCATTTTGAATATCAAAAGCATTCGCTGTGTTTTGCGGTTTTTGCGTTTCAAAAAAAGCGTTTTCATCGTTTTTTTGGGGTTGAGATTTTTTGAAGTTGTCCCCGTCTATGATAGGCACATTATTAGGAGAAACTGGAATAGCTCTTACGCTTTGGAAATCTCTACGTGCTTGTTCGATTTTCAGCTCGCTTTCTGTTTTTTGTTTTGGCTGCTCGGGTTTTTTGTCAAAAGCGATTTGTTCGATCGGAGCGGTTTTAGTTTGGTTTTTTTCTTTTTCACGATCGTATTCCGAATACGGCATATCGGGTTTTTTTAATATCGGATTGACAGTATCTTCGTCCAAATCGAGTTTGCTTTGAGGAGCGGTGTCGTATTTTTTGGTTGTTTTTGTAGGAAACAAATCCAAAAATGAAGAGTTTTGATTTATGCTTTGTTCAAAAGACTGTTCTCTGCTTGTTTTCTCGGGTAGTTCACCCGGTTTTGGATAGCGGTCGCCATACAAAATATCCATTGAAGTGACAACAGGCTTTTGTTTTTGGGATTGCTGTTCGTATTCACGGGGTTCCCTTTCGTGCTCGACAAAAGCGGTTTCTTTTTTGTAAAAAATATTGACGGCAAAAAGACAAGTCAATATTATTCCTATCACAAAAACCACATATGCAAAAACTATATTGAGTTTAGCTAGCGGAAAAACAAAAATGCCGCCGACGACACCGCCAAAACTTGGAGTCTGACTATAATTGAAGCATGTTGCGAGATAGGAAGAATAAGTAGCGTTTGTCATATAAATTTGGGATGTTACAAGGTGTACTAGCCAAATTACACAAAAATACATCACAATAAGGTCTGCAACATATTTTGGCTTTAATACAATTTTTTTACCTGAAAGCAACAATGCAAATATTACGATAATCGCAATGTCAAGTCCATAAAAAGACAATCCAAAGACTCCCTTGAAAAAGTTTGCCACATCTGCGCAAAAATTTACCAATGGAGACATTATAAGACAAAACATAAGTAAGGACGCAAGTGATAAAATTGTAATATAAACGATTTTATTTATTAAGTTTAACGAATGTTTATTTATATTTGAATTCATTTGTGTTCTCCTTAGCGTTAATTATACTATAAACTGTCCACAAAAATCAATGGGAGAGCGAAAATTAGTCTTCTATTTGATTTTTTTGATGCCGTCAAAACCGTCGACTTTTTTACCCACATAAGCCGAGGCGCATTTTGCACCAAAAATTTCGTCGATAGCGTTTTTTACGTCTTGCTCGGTGGTGTTTTTTATTGCTTCAATGCGTTCTTCTATGGAAAAATGAGTGTCTTTTTTAATTAGGTAAGAGCCGTAAGCATTCATAACTGTCATGCTGCTTTCTTGGGCAAGTTTTGTATTGCCAATAAGCTGTGCTTTGCCTATCTCAAATTCTTTTTGCGTAAAATATTCTGAGCGGTATTTGTCCAACTCGTCTTGCAACAATGGCACAAGCTTTTTTAGATTGGCAGGATTTGTGCCGCAATAGATTTCCATATAGCCGCAATTTGAGTAAAGCGATGGAAATGAGTATACGCTGTAAGCCATACCGTTTTTTTCTCTAATTGTTTGAAAGAGTCTGCTCGACATTCCGCCGCCCAAAATGTTAGCCGCTATTGAGCCTGCCGAGCTTTTTGGATTACCGAGTTCGTAACTCGGATATGCTAATGAAATGTGCGATTGCTCAACGTCTTTAAATTTGAAATTGAAATCGTTTTTGTATTCGGGTGCAAGCGGTTTTTGTGTTTTTTTATGAGACATGCCTTTGAATGCAGACTCAAAATATTTTTCCGCTAAATCGCATATTTGGTCAAAATCCGCTTGTCCCGCAATGGTTATTACTGTATTGGAAGGCAGATAATACTCGTCTTTAAAACCAATAATCGAGTTCTGTGTGGCATTTTCTATGTTTTCAGATTTTCCTACTATTTTTTGAGAAAGAGCCGTGTCGCCGAAAATAGATTTTGCAATTATATCGTGACAGACGTCTTCGGGAACGTCTTCGTCCATAGAAATTTCTTCCAAAATAACTTTCTTTTCCAT
>DAOPIV010000055.1:0-7714 GCA_035399325.1 Clostridia bacterium
TCCGCCAGTCGGATTAAAATCAACATTGAAAGTCACGGCTTCCCAATGTGCGTAGAAAGTCGTTTCTTCGTTAACAACATAAGGAAAAGTGGCAGCTATGCATTCATCTTCTTGTAAAGACCAGCCCAAAAACGTATATCCGTCGCGTGTCGGCGTTTCGGGCAAATCCACAGTATGTCCTTCAGTTATGGCAACGCTCTCAAACAAGCCGTCTCCCGTAATAAAGTTTACTGTAAAACTCAATGCTGATTGCCAATGTGCATAAAACACTGTGTCATCAGTTATTAGGTATGGGAAAACGACGAGTTCCCCTCCTTCTTCCGCCGTATACCAACCTAAAAACGTGTGGTCTTGATACGTGGGAGCTGTGGGCTCGTTCACAAACTTATTCGCTCTGACGTTTTGTACGGTAATTACGCCGCTATCATCGTTTTGAACAAACGTAGCAGTATACTTAAAGCGTAATACCTTGGATACTTCTGTACATCCTGTAAAAACAAACGCCACCATTAGCATAATTAAAACTAACGCGATAACCGTTGTTTTTTCATTTTCTCTCTCCGTAAGTGCTTATTGCGAATTATACAATAAATTACATAAATTGTCAATATATATCTAAAAAAGCCGTATAAAAATGACGAAAAAATGAAATTTTTGGTAAAAAAAACCGCCTTTTTCCCAATAAAAGGCGATTTTTCTATGTATTTTTATGTATATTCACGAAGCAAGCCTAAATATTTTTGATATATGTCGGGATTTGGATCGGTCAAAACAAGGCTGGTTATACCTTGCGTTTCGTTTCTGTACTCTTTATATTTTAAATTTTTCACATATTGCGATACTCCTTGGGAACCGTCAAAGATTTTTTTGCCGACAAACACTCCTGCAAACAAATCTTTAATGAGAGTAAAATGTGTGCATCCCAATACAACGCAGTCAAAGGATGGTACGGACTCTGCAAATTTTTCGATGTAGTCACAAATTATTCCGTCTTTTTCTCCCTGCTCTACCATTTCCGCAAGTTTCGGCAAAGCAAGCCAAATGAGGTTGCTTTGAGGAAAACGGGATCTAACACGGGCATTTTTTACCGTTGCGGTTGTTGCCGCAACCAAAATATTTCCTGCGCTGTATTGAACAGCTTGTTTTATTGACGGCTCCGTACCAACAAAAACGGTATCTGCAAAGGCTTTCCTCAGGCTGTCCACGGCAACGCAGGTTATTGTGTTGCACGCAAGCACAATCAAATCTGTGTCAAACTGTTTTTTGATTTCGCCAATATTTTTTAGTGCGATTTCCACCAGGTGCGATGATGATTTTTCGCCGTAAGGAAATGACGCATTGTCGGCGTAATACACAAAGTCCGCATTAGGAAGCAGTTTTTTTAGCTGACGATATATCGAAATACCGCCTATTCCGCTATCATAAACAACAATATTTTTCACATTATAATGTATTCAAATGGCTTTAAAATAATAATAGTAGTTGAAAATTGTTGCTAAAAAATAATACTTGTGTTAAAATAACAAAGCGTAAAAATCGTTAGTTTTATAGATTTCAAGGAGAATAAAATGCCAAACATTAAATCAGCAGAAAAAAGAGTATCTGTTATCCGCAAGAAAAAATTGCAGAACCAAATGATTCGTTCCAAGATGAATACAGCTGTCAAAAAATTTAACGCAGCTATTTCAAACAACGACGTTCAAACTGCGGAAAAATTACTTCCTTTGACGGCTTCCGAAATAGACGGAGCGGCAAAAGCTCACGTTATTCACAAAAACGCCGCTAACCACAAAAAAGCTCAAATTGCAAAAGCTTTATATCAACTTCAACACGGTATCATCGTTGTAAAAGTTGACGCTAAGACTCTTAAACAAGCGGAACAAAAAGCCGCTGCACAAAAGAAAGCGGAAGAAAGCCAAGCTATAAGAGAAGCAAGAACTACTGCCCGCAAAGAAAAAGAAGCGGCAAAAGCTCCTGTTGCAAAGAAAAAAGCACCCGCTAAAAAACCGACCGCTACAGAAACCAAACCTGCTGCAAAAAAGACAGTAAAAAAAGCTCCAGTTGAGAAAGCTCCAGTCGAAGCTGAGCCTGTTGACGAAGTTAAATAATTAAGGTTTAGACAATTTAAAAAAACAAAAGCGTTCTCTAATGAGAACGCTTTTTTAATTTATTTTTTGACAACTTTAAATCGAATGAATAGATAAGCAGAAAAACATAAAAAAATAAAAATTTGCAAAGTCCATAGCGTTTTTTTATTTTAAATTCAATTTGACAAATTACGATAAAAAAGTTACACTTAAATCAAATTAACAAGGCGGTAAATTTAGGTATGAAATGCGTTTTTTGCGGATGCGAAGACTCGAAAGTAATAGATTCACGTCCGACTGACGACGGAAAAGCTATCCGTAGACGCCGTGAATGTATAGGTTGCGGCAAACGTTTTACTACTTTTGAAACCATAGAAACCACACCTTTGATTGTAGTCAAAAACTCAGGCGTGAGACAGCAGTTTGACAAAAACAAGGTGAAAAACGGCATAATAAAAGCATGTGAAAAACGTCCCGTATCAATGTCGGAAATCGACAAACTTGTCGACAGTATTGAAAAACAGCTTTACAACTCTCTTGATCAAGAGATTTCATCAAAAAAAATAGGCGAACTTGTTATGAACGGATTGAAAGATATAGACGAAGTCGCATATATTCGATTCGCTTCCGTTTACCGTCAGTTTAAAGACAGCGCAACATTTTTTGAAGAAATGAGTAAACTTTTTGAAAAGAAAAAATGATAGAAAAAATATTACTGGAACATTATTACCAATACCCTCTAATGCGGACGCAAGATTTTTTTAAACTTTTGTATCAAGGCGAATTTGGCGGAGCACACGCATGCGACATATCGCAGCAAAACATACTAACTCAAATACAAAACGAAATCAATCACATCGACGAACCTTGCGAAACAATAACGGTTGCACAAATCATTTCATCAACGCAATCGAGAGTAAATTTAGTGCCTTTCTGCGAGCAGAACCAAAATTTGGAAACGCTTGCGGAAATGTTTTTGATTTCAGCAAAATCGTCGTTGGGGTCAGAGGAAAATTTAGAGAAAAAAATAAGCGTATTCGAATCTCTTGTGAAAGAAAAGCAAATACTTTTGCCTTATCTATCGGTAAAATCATCAGCAATAAAGTATTTAGCCGATTTAAAACCGCTCAGTCATTCCAGTACATACAAGTTAAATTACAATCCGCATTACAGAGTCGTACGCCGTGAGTTTTTTGATATTTTCCCGATTATCAATCGTATAAATTCTATTTTGCACAAAAAAACAATTTGCGTGGCGATTGATGGAAACAGCGGCAGCGGGAAAAGCTACTATGCGAATGCATTAAAAAAATATTATGGGCAAATATGCAATGTGTTTCACGCCGACGATTTTTTTCTGCCTGTAAATATGCGAACAGACGAAAGGCTCAGTGAAATCGGCGGCAATATTCATTACGAAAGACTAACGAAACTTTTGGAAGATATTTCGAAAAATAACAATTTTACTTATGAAAAATACAATTGCCAAACTAATGCCTATACAAAAGAGTTTGCCATACCAAAACAATTAAATATTGTAGAAGGCGTATACAGCGCACATCCTAATTTGGCGAAAAAATACGATATAATCGTAAAATTTGGGGTAAACTATCACACACAACAAAAACGGTTGCTAGGTAGAAGCGGCGAAGAAATTTTGGAAAAATACAACAAAATATGGTTGCCTTTGGAAGATAAATATTTCGAAAATTATTCATTCCAAAATGCCATAAACATAGTTACGGATGACAAAGATTTGCATACACAAGATTTTAATTTGTAAGTATAACCAGAGAAAAACAAAAAGCGGTTTTTACCGCTTTTTGTTTTTTTATATTTTTATAACTTTTTGAAATACTTAAGATTTATTAAAATTATTGCAAATCTTTAATCGGGTTCAGATATTTGTCAACTTTTTTCTTAATATCATCGGGTATTTTGCGAGGCACTGGGAAAACATAACTGTTTATGTAACGGTCTGCAAATTTTTCCAAAAACTCGCCTGTTGATTTTAGAGCGTCACTGCTCAGATAAAACATTGTGTCATTGCGGTCGTGTATATGGTTGCAGCCAAGCGCTCCGTCTCTCATAAAGTTCACGCCAGGAATACCTTTGTCTGCAAAAGGAATAGCATCCGATGAATAAATGTCGGTTTTTACTTGTATCGCATATCCAAGCTCTTTTGCCATATAATCGATAGCATGTGTAAGGCTTTCTTCGGCAGTGACCAAAATTCTTTCTATTCCAAGAACCGGCGCACCTACATCCACGTTTATACAAAGCACTATTTTTTCAAGCTCTTTTTCGTGCGTTGCAATATATGATTTGCTACCCAAAAGTCCTCTTTCTTCGCTGCCTGTCCAAATAAAACGCAAAGTTCTGCGAGGATGATTTTTTAAATAATGTCTGTACATTTCCATCAAAAGCACGCTGCCGCTGCCGTTGTCATATACGCCTTTAGAGAAATTTACGCTGTCATAATGTGCTGTAAATACAACGGTTTCTTCGAGATCGCCGGGTATTTCTGCAATAACATTTCTGCTTTTTGATTTAAATTCGTCTTGCTCAATACAGATAGTGATGTTTTTAGGTTTTTGCTTTACAAGTTTCATTGCATCTGCCGCACGCATATTTACGCCGGGAAGAGTTTTGTAATCTTTCAAAGGCTGACGAAGCTCTCTTGTCATAAGGTCACTGTTTGTTTTTTTGTCCAAAACATCTCCGCCAAAAGTAATAAATCCCACACAACCTGTATCTGCAAGAGATTTATATGTAGCAAGCGACATATAGCTGTTTGTCAGTACGATTTTTCCTTTCGCTTCAAACTTTGCAATGTCATTATCAAAAAATTCCATATAGTAAAACGGTGCAGTAAGTCCTTCTTTTGGTGTGCTTCCGCTGTTTCCATATGCCACGACTTCGTATTCCACTCCGTCGGCAAACATTTTTTGCGTTTTGATAGTCTGCGCATTCACATCAAATTCTTCGATACGGGCTTGACCGCCGATTGATTTTACTTCTTCAGCCAAAATTTTAGCTGCAGCCAATTCTTCTTCAGTTCCACCCATACGCGTAAAGCCTATTTTTTTCAAAAGTGAAAAAGCTCTTTTTGCGTCCATAAAAAAATAACCCCCTAAAAAAGTGTCAAATAGACCTTATCACAAAAAAAATTCGTTGTCAATTTCCCTATTGAAATTAACTCAAATTTAAGCTAATATATAGACGGAGGTAACCCTATGAAAAAGAAATACATAATAATGCTTGCGGTTTTACTTTGCATAGCTTTAGCTTGGACCACTATAGCCGTCATTCCACGCAAAGCCGCAACGGAAACCAATGCTTTTGTAATAGAACAAAACTCTCGTCCTTTGCTCATAGCGCACGGCGGCGGAAACAGAGAGTTCCCTGACAACACTCTTGAAGCTTGCTACAACGCTTACAGCGTGGATGAAAATGTGATGCTGGAAATGGATGTGTCCATAACCAAAGACGGTGTAGTGATTATGTCTCACGACACAACGCTTGATTACCGAACAAACGCAAGCGGAAAAATATCGGACTGGAATTATACCGACTTGCTTACGCAAAGAGTGGATTTTTCATATCTAAACAAAAAAGCAGACGGCGTTGTCGTAGAAGTTATAAAATACACCGATTATCTTGGAAGAGAAGTGACACCGCTGGACGTGTCATATCCCGAAGGAGTTTCCGCACGTGACCCCGAAGTATTCTTGGTAACAACTTTGGACGAAGTGCTGACTTGTTTTCCAAATAACACCGTAAATGTCGAGATAAAACAAAGCGGCGAGATAGGCATTACCGCCTTGCACGCCGTCATTGATGTATTGGAAGAACACGATGCTTTTGACCGTGTTGTCTTGGCTTCATTCCATAAAGAAATTTATGAAGAAATGAAACTCATCAAAGCCAACGAGCACCCTGAAATTATGTGTTCGCCCGAAACGGCGGGTGTTGCGGAAATTTTGGTCACAGGATGGTTTGGTCTTGATTTGTTTTATGACGAACCCGTCACCGTGCTTCAAGTGCCGATGAAAGAATCTTTCATTAACGTCGCAACAAAAAACTTTGTAAACACTGCGCATAGACATAATATCGCCGTGCATTATTGGACAATAGATGACGAAGACGATATGCGCTATCTTGTAAGTATCGGGGCAGACGGAATTATGACAAATATTCCGCATTTACTCAAACAAGTTTACGATGACATGTTTGATTAAGAAATTATTTTCGAAACAAATTTTAAATTTTTTGAAATAAATGCTTTGAAAATTATTTTGATATTTATTAAAAAAAATAAGATTGATTGTTTTTAACGACAAAAAAAGGAATACTGTCAAAAATTACTGCGAAAAAATAAGATTGGTTGACAACAAAAAATAAGTCGACATAATATTTTTCGAAAAACAAAAAGACGTTTCGATACCGAACGTCTTTTATTTTAACTAATTTTTGTAGTGTTATTGAAAATTTTTTAGTAAAAAACAGTTTTATTTTTGCCTTGATGTTTTGCCATATACATTCTTCGATCAACCGATCTGAAAAACTCCTCGGCATCATCTCCCATTTTATATTTAGCTATTCCGCAGCTCACGGTTACTTTTTTATCAGTGTTTGTAATAAATATTGAAGATTCAACTTTTTTCCTAATTCGTTCCGCAATTTCAAAAACTTCTTCATAAGTCTTGTTTTCCAGCAAAACAACAAATTCTTCACCGCCGTAGCGTGCGCAAATTCCGTCTTTTCCTACCTCCGCAATCATGGTTTGTGCGAGCTCATACAATATATCATTGCCGATTGTATGACCATATTCGTCGTTTACCGCCTTGAAATCGTCTATGTCATACATCAGCAAATAGATGTTCGAATTTACGTTAGCGTTGCTGACAGAGCGAATGAGTTCAGTGGTAATGAATCGATGATTATAAATTTCCGTCAGGTCATCGGTGATAATTTCGTGGTTCAGTTTCTCATTTACAAGTTTGAGCTGCCTATGTTCTTTGTTGTACCCGGTAATGATAATACGCAAAAAAGTGAATATAATTGAAGAAACAAGCAAAAAGTTTATTACTATCGCAATTAAGCTTGTCGTATTTTCGCTAATAAACACTATTTGAGGAAAAGACAGCGATAAAAACATTATAACAATGTATTCAGCAAACAATACAACAACCAAAAAAATAAGGTGTTTTTTAACGATAATAGTTAATAAAAAAATACCGAAAATCAATAAAAATAATCCGCCGCCCCTTATTCCTGCCGTACACAAAAAAATTGACGGGAAAACTATGAATGTCAGTATTAACGATACTGTCAAGGCGTAATAATATCTATAAATTGCGAAAAAATGATATAAAGCGGATATTGAAATGAAGACTGCAAATATAATCGTAATAATTCTGAATGCTTGAAAACTTACCGCATTTAGTACCACAATAAGAAGAGAAGCAGAAAAAAACAACGCAAGCAAACATATCAAGTAATACAAGCGGATGTTCATTCGTGCAGTCGGTGAAAATCTTTTTCTCCAGCCTTCTGTAAATCGATTTTGTCTAGTAAGTTTCTCCATATGCAAGCATTTTATCACAGTGAAAAAACTAATGCAA
>DAOPIV010000056.1:0-7414 GCA_035399325.1 Clostridia bacterium
AAACCACTTATCCTCGCGCTAAAGAAGTTCAAAAACTTGCCGAAAAATATATCACACTCGCTATGAATACTTACGAAGACACTGTAAAAGTTGAAAAAGCAAAGTTTGTAAAAGGCGCAAAAAGCAATGTAGAAGTGCTTAATGACGGACCGAAAAAACTTGCAGCGAGAAGAATTTTTATGAGCAATCTTTACGATATTCAAGAAACAAAGGGCAATAAGGAATCTCGCACAGCGTATAAAATTCGTACGTCTGACGTAAGACATCCTTTGATTGAAAAGATTTTCAACGAATACGCTCCAAAGTTTGACAAAATCGCAAAAGAAAAAGGTCAACGTGGCGGTTACACAGCTGTATATAGACTTGGACCGAGAAGAGGCGACGCTGCTGAAATGGCAATAATTCAGATTTTATAAACTAAAATTTAATTAAAAAATAAAAAAGCACCGAAATTGTCGGTGTTTTTTTTATTGCAGATTTTTGTTTTAGTTTTATGGAAGTAATAGTTTGTTTTTTTAATCAGTTTATGTCAGAAACTATAAATTTCTGATAACTATGTTTTCGTTTTTGTAAACTAGTTTGCATTCTATTTGTATTGCAGAATTTTAAATACTATATTTAGTTTCGATTTAATTTTTCTTAGGCAAAGACTTTTACAAGCGATTTACCCAGCCAAACGCCCAAAACACAACTTACAACGCTGACAAATATGTAAATGGATGCCTTGCCGTATTCTTTGTTTTCAAGCATAGTCAGATTTTCAAGTGAAAATGCGGAAAAAGTGGTAAAACCGCCGCAAATCCCGACTTGGGTAAAAAGTTTGATATTTGAGGAAACATTGATGCGGTCAAAAAGACCTGCAAACAATCCTATCAAAAAAGAACCGAAAAAATTTATTACAAGAGTTTTTATGGGGAAATCCCAATTGATTGAAATAAGGCTAATTGCATATCGGCAAATTGCGCCGATAGCGCCTCCTATACCTACTAAAAAAAATGTCATACATACTCCGATCAAAAAAATTCTTTGTATAAAAATAATAACAATTTTTCTTATATCGGTCAAATTTTATTTTGATATAAATTTTTATAAAACTTTTTAATAATAAAACTCAAACAAAAAAGATAGCAAGAATACTATGCAAAATAATATATTGTATCATGGCGATTTTCTAAATAAGGTGAGGTAAAATACATGTCAAAATACACTGTTGAAAACACTGTGGGCGAACTTTTGGAAGATAAAAGAGTAGTAAAACTTGGTAAGGAGTATTTTCCTGAATTGTTTGACAATCCGTACGCAGGCTTCTTTTACGGATACCGATTGTCGGATCTTAGACCGCTTGCAAAACAATATGGAGCGGAAAAAAGATTTGAAGAGTTTATAGAAAAACTTTTGTTGATCGAATAATTTAGCTATTAAGATTATACTTTTATTTGCAAATATAAATTATTTATCGACATAATTCAACGAATTGTCGCATTTTTATTGTATTAGCGGTCAGCAAGACGAGTTATTATTAAAAATAAGTACGATAATGAGGCGTCTTATGTCTAAAAGCGTAATTAAAAAAATACTCGTCTATATTGGATTTTTTGTTCTATTGTTATTGCTTAGAAAAAGTCCTTTTCCAGTTTCGCTTTCTTTCGGTCTTTATGTGGGATTTTTGTATTGTCTAAATCCGTATATATCAACGCTCGTATTTTGCCTTTCAGCATTACCTTTTGATGTGTCTTCTATCTTTGTGGCATTATCACAGGGTGCCGTTATGCTTTTGGTAGCTATTATTTATACTGCGTTAAAAAGAAAGATAAACAAAGGTTTATTGATTTTTTACGTTTTACTAGCGCAGGTTTTTTATATCATATACGGGTTGGACGGACCCGATATGCTTTTTTCAAGACTTATAAATTGCGGTAGCATTGATTTTTTCGTTTGTTTCAGTCTATGTGGTACGGGCGTTGCTCGTACGTGGGTTGAAATACCGTCTTGGCGTTGATGAGAAAATTTGTGTCGCAGCTATGGTTGTTGCGTTGTCTTCGGTAGCTTCTCAATTTTATATTTACAATCTCCAAATCATTAGACTTTTAGTACCGCTCGCATTACTGATTGCGTTGTTTGTATATGACAAAACGACAGCTTTTTGCGTAGCGGTTGTTTTTGGACTTGGAAGCGCAGTGGCAACAGGGACTTTGACCGATGTTGCGGTATTTACGCTTTGGGCATTGGCGGCGGTAGGCTTTTCTACCATTTCAAGATGGCTTTCAACCTTAGCGATATTGCTCACAGAAGTGATAACCATGTATTTTTTCGCTGCATACGGGTCTTTTGACGCACTCACACTTGTTCCGTGCGTTATCGGGTGCGGTCTATTTTGTTTAGTGCCGACAAAAGTTTTAAATAAGCTTTCCGACGAGCTTGGCGGAGCAAAAGAACAATATTCCGCTCGTTACATAATAAATAGATTGAGAGCGAATTTGGCAAAAAAGTTTTTTGAACTTTCAGATATCTTTTATCAAATGGAACTTACTTTTAAATCTATGGTAAAAGGAGTTTTAGAACCTGATAAAGCTGTTATTGCTATCTCTCGTGAAGTTTGTGACAGCGTATGCAGGGACTGCTCATTGCGAGCTACTTGCTGGAGAACAAATCTCCAACAGACGGAGCAGGACTTTTGTGAAATAACTGCCGCTGCTATGGATAGGGGGAAAGCAACCTTGCTGGATTTGCCAAGCGGTATGGCAAGTAAATGTAATCGCCTAAACTCAATACTTTCAAGCATTAACAGCGAAGTAGCGACCTACAAACAGTATTATATGACGAGCACAAGCAGCGACAACAGTAAACTTTTGATAGGCGAGCAGTTAAGCGGTGTCAGTCAAATTTTGATGCAGCTGTCTCAACAATGCAAAGGAGTACTTGCTTTTGACAGAGAAAAAGAAAAGTTGATGATGGAAGAATTGACGTTTTGCAACGTACTGGTCAAAGAAGTGGTAATATGGGAAGAGCAAGGACAGCTTTTTGTAACGCTGACAGTTTCCGCAGAAGACGCAAGCAAAGATATACTTTTGCAAATAGTTTCTCGTATATCAAATTGCAATATGATGATAGACGCCGTAGAGCGTATACCTGATAACACAAACTGGATTATACTTCATCTAAAACAAAAACCTGCATACAACATCACCTTTGGACTTGCTGCCAAAGTGAAAGAAGGCAGCGAAATCTCCGGCGACACCCATTCTTTTATAAAAATAAATCAAGACAAATTTATGCTTGCGCTGTGTGACGGTATGGGTAGCGGAGTTGGAGCGGAAAAGACGAGCAATGTTGCGATTTCACTTGTGGAAAACTTTTACAAGGCGGGCTTTGACAACGATATAATATTAAGTTCGGTTAACAAATTGCTGGCGACGGCAAACGAAGAAAATTTCACAGCTGTGGACATTTGCGTTGTAAATCTAAATCGGGGGTTGACGGATTTTATAAAACTTGGCTCACCGACGTCACTCGTGCGGTGCAATGGAGAAGTGCAGTTTATTAGCGGAGGAAATTTGCCATTGGGCGTGTTGGAGGAAATGAAACCGTCCAGCACTAAAAAGGCTTTGCAAGGCGGCGATATGATAGTGCTGTACACCGACGGTTTTTACGATTGTTTTGAAGACAAAAACGAAATCGGCGAAATGCTAGAGCATACAGTGCTGACAAATCCACAAATAATCGCAGATGAATTTTTGAAAAAAGCGTTGGAAAAATGTTCTAATACGCCCAAAGACGATATAACAGTAATCGTAGCCAGAGTTACGGGAAATTAGATTATTTTTATAACAAAAAAAAGAAGCGACATAAAGTCGCTTTTATTTTGTAAAAATTTAGCAACATTTTTTTTCAGGCAAAAATCAAAGGCAAGTAAAAGATGATCAGTAAAACGAAAACGATTTGAAAAAAAATCGAAAGAATATTTACGACATTAAAATACCACACTCGGGTTTTATGGCGAAAAATATTCATAGCTAAATATCCGCCAACCGCTCCGCCGAATACCGATATTAACAGCAAGGCTTTCTCACTTATTCGCCGTCTTTCGTCTATCGCTCGCTCTTTGTCGACATAATACATTATGAAAGCAATAATACTCATAACGGCAATAAAAATCAAATAATAAAGCAACATAAGATTATTTTAACCGATTCAACGCAAAAGTAAAGCTAAAAAGCTGTAAGAATTTAAAATCATTTGACTAAAAGCAGTATAATGTATTACAATTTTTCTAATACTTTTTTAGGTTTTTTGGCGGGTGAATTTTATGGATTATATCGAAATTGAAAAAAAATGGAACAAAATTTGGGCGGATACAAGACTTTACGCTTTTGACAAAACAAATGTAGACAAAAAACATTATGTTTTGGAAATGTTTTCATACCCTTCTGGTGACAAACTGCACGTCGGTCACTGGTATAACTACGGCTTATCAGACAGCTATGCCAGATTTATGCGCGCGAAAGGAAAAAATATTTTTGAGCCTATGGGTTTTGACGCTTTTGGTTTGCCTGCGGAAAATTATGCCATAAAAACAGGTATTCATCCACAAAACTCAACTTTGAAAAATATCGAATTTATGGAACGTCAGCTCAAAGATATGGGGGCTATGTTTGAATGGGATTACGAGCTAGCAACATGTATGCCCGACTACTATCGTTGGACACAATGGATGTTTTTGCAGTTATATAAACACGATTTGGCATACCGCAAAAATGCACCTGTTAACTGGTGTCCGAGTTGCAATACTGTGTTAGCAAATGAGCAGGTAGTAGACGGAAAATGCGAAAGATGCGAATCGACGGTTATTCGTAAAAATCTAACGCAATGGTTTTTCAAGATCACAGACTATGCGGAAGAACTTTTGGAATATTTGGACAAACTGGACTGGCCGGAACGGACAAAAATTATGCAACGCAACTGGATTGGCAAAAGCGAAGGCGCCGAACTTGTTTTTATAATGGAAGACGGAAAAAACAGTTTTAAAGTCTTTACTACAAGAGCGGACACATTACTTGGCTGCTCTTATGCTGTGCTTGCGCCCGAACACCCTTTGGTTGATATTATTACTACGCCCGAAAACAAAGCGGCAGTGGAGGAATACAAACTCCAAGCCGCAAAAACAACGGAAATAGAAAGACTTTCGACATCAAAAGAAAAAACGGGAGTGTTTACGGGAAGTTACGCTCTAAATCCACTTAACGGCGAAAAAGTTCCCGTTTGGGTTGGAGATTACGTGCTGTATTCTTACGGTACGGGCGCTATTATGGGTGTTGCCGCTCATGACGAAAGAGACTTTAAATTTGCAAAAAAACACGGATTAAATATAAAAAGAGTAATAAAAAGCATAGACGGCAGTAACGACGATTTGCCCTATACCGAGTATGGCATAATGACAGATAGCGGCGAATTTGACGGGCTGACCTCAGAAAAAGGTTGTATTGCCGTTGCGAAAAAGCTTGAAACAATCGGTAAAGGAAAACTCGTCACAAACTATCGTCTGCGTGACTGGCTGGTTTCACGCCAAAGATATTGGGGTGCGCCAATCCCTGTTGTGTATTGCGAACATTGCGGAATTGTGCCGGTACCTGAAAAGGATTTGCCTGTAAAACTTCCTTATGACGTAAACTTTACGCCTGACGGAGTAAGTCCTCTTGCAAAACACGACGATTTTGTAAACACAACTTGCCCGAAATGCGGAGCAAAGGCAAAGCGTGAAGTCGATACGCTCGATACTTTTGTCTGCAGCAGCTGGTATTATTTGCGTTACCCCGACAGCAAAAACGAAGATATGCCTTTTGACACAAAATGGATTGATAAGATGCTTCCCGTTGATAAATACGTCGGCGGACCTGAGCATGCTTGTATGCACTTGCTGTACGCTAGATTTTTGACAAAAGCTTTGCGTGATATGGGTTATTTGCATTTTGACGAACCTTTCCGTTCGCTTGTGCATCAAGGAGTAATTCTTGGTCCCGACGGAAACAGAATGAGCAAAAGCAAAGGCAACGTTATTTCTCCCGACCCGTATGTAAAAAAACACGGCAGCGACGTATTCCGTGCATATTTGGCTTTTGGCTTCAAATACATCGAAGGCGGTCCGTGGAATGATGACGGAATAAAAGCCATCGCAAAATGGATTGAAAGAGTGCAGCGTATCGTCGAAAGAGCGATTGAAGTCAAAAACACGGGTGAAAAAACCGCAAAAGACGAGGAATTAAACTTTGTCCGCAACAATACAATAAAAGCTGTAAATGAAGACTATCCCGCTTTCAGTTTTAACACCGCCGTGGCACGTATGATGGAGTTGACAAATGCTTTGAATAAATATGACGATAGTGAGATAAATGGCAAACTATATTACGAAACAGTTTTGGATTTGATTAAGCTGCTTGCGCCGATATGCCCTCATTTATGCGAAGAATTTTGGCAAATGATGGGACAAAAATATTCCGTTATTGACAGCGGTTTCCCTGTATATGATGAAAAGGCACTCAAACGCAGCGAAATAGAAATTGCAGTGCAGATAAACAGCAAGGTTAGAGCAAAGGTTATGATAGACACAAGCCTTGACGAAGCAGGCATCAAAGAATATGTTTTGAATACTGATGCGGTAAAAGATTTGTTAGCTGACAGCATTGTTAAAAAAGTTATCGTTATTCCAAATAGACTTGTGAATATTATTATCTAGCATTCATTAAACCAATTTTTGCATAGCATCTTTAAAACAAAAAGTTTTGTGAAAGTAATATATAAAACAAAAACCGTTTGAGTTTTCAAACGGTTTTTTTTGTGCGATTTTTTAATTTTTTACAAGTCGGTATTGTAAATTTGTGCAATCGGTTTTTTTGCTGGGAATACAATGAAAAATACCGCAGCGAAATTGAAAATGAAAGCCACCGATATGATGATAGGCACACTCCAATTTAGATCGCCGACAAAACCTGCAACGAGCTGACCTACAATGCTGCCAAGCATATTGAAAAACAGGAAAGCACCGTTAAATCTGCCTCGTTTATTATCTGGTACGTATACTTGTGTCGATGATATACGAATATTGTAGCTTGTGACGGACAGCATACCTTCCACCAGCATCAATACAATCATTAGCCATAAAGGTAAATGGAAAACAATGATATAGATGAGTGATGTGATAAGGTATACCGCAACAGCTACATTGAAACGCTTTTCTTTTTTGAATTTTACTCGATACTGCACGTTTGCTCCCACTAACCGTCCAATGGTGGACGCCCCGAAAACAAACATATAAGCGTACATACCTTCAAGCTGCAAACCGCCTAATGCCCAGCCCGTTGTGGAGCGGAAATAAGGAATCATTAGTGTGCCCATAAGTGCTCCAGTTAAACTTAGCACA
>DAOPIV010000057.1:0-7324 GCA_035399325.1 Clostridia bacterium
AACGCAAGTGGCGGGCAGAAGCGGCAGGGACAAGCAACCTGGCAAAGTTATTTTGCAAACATACAGCAAAAATCATTATTGTCTTCAAATGGCGGCAAAACAAGATTATTTGAGTTTTTACAAAAAAGAAATAAATCTTCGTGAAACGACAAAATTTCCGCCGTATGCGACGGTGATACGGATACTATACAGCGGACTCAAAGCCGAAGAGGTAGTGGCGAGACTAAACGACCACTTTATAAAACTCAGCGAACTTCAAAACGAATATCCGTCGGATTTTATATATTTGCAGCGAATGAGATGTTCGGTAAAGCGTATTGAAAATAAATATCGTTACCAAACGATTTTGCGGCTGCAAAACGAAAAGTACGATGAAATAATACAAAAAATCTACAAAATCACAGACGAAAGCGACAAAAATGTGTCTGTTTTCGTTCAAATAAATCCACAAAATATGAATTAGGAATTTTTACAAAATGGCAAGAAGAAATTTAATGAAACTCGGAGAACCATTACTCAGAAAAAAAAGCAAACCCGTTACAAGTTTTGACGCAAGACTGGGCGAGTTGCTTGACGATATGGCGGAAACTATGAAAGCATACGAGGGTATGGGACTTGCAGCCGTACAAGTGGGCGTACTCAAACGAGTTTACATCGTGGAAGCGGATAAACAAATTTACGAGGTAATCAATCCCGAAATTATTAAAACCAGCGGCGAGCTTATCGACGTAGAGGGCTGCCTTTCCGTGGAAGGATACCGTGGTATAGTCGCCCGTCCCGAAAAAATCACACTAAATTATTACGATAGACATGGCGAGCCTATGACGCTTGACGCCGAAGGATATACGGCGAGAGCTTTTTTGCATGAATACGACCATCTTGAGGGCGTGCTTTTCCCCGACAAAATGATAAGAAAAGCTACCGACGAGGATGTAAAGGAATAAATGAAAATAGTTTTTTTGGCAACACCTGATTTTGCCGTAAATGCCTTAAAGGCACTGCACGCAAAACACGAAATACAAGCCGTTGTTACTCAGCCCGATAAAGCAGGTAACCGTGGCAAAATTGTCAGTCCGCCCATAAAAATAATAGCGGATGAATTAGGATTGCCCATTTTTCAGTTTGAAAACATCAACTCGGACGGCGTGGAAATACTGCAAAATTTTAAACCTGACCTACTTATTACTGCTGCTTACGGACAATTACTTAGCGAGAAAATTTTGTCTATAGCAAAACACGGCACGCTCAATATTCATGCTTCACTTTTGCCAAAATACCGTGGAGCGTCGCCGATAAACAGCGTATTAATAAACGGAGAAAAACAGACGGGCATTACCATAATGAGAACGGTGAAAAAACTAGACGCAGGCGATATACTACTGTCAAAAGTTTTTCCCATTGATGACGATATTAACGCAGGAGAGCTTACAGAAGCGTTATCAAAAATCGGCGCCGAAGCGATTGTGGAAGCGATTGAACTCATCAAAAAAGGGCAAGCGATATTTACTCCGCAAGACGAAAACGAAGCCACTTTTTGCAAAAAAATCTCCGCTCAAACAGAGCGTATAGATTGGACAAAATCAGCAAATGAAATTCATAATCTTGTGCGTGGGTTGAGTCCAACGCCGTGCGCATGGACTATGTTAAACGGCAAAAGACTGAAAATAATTAAAACCGAAGTTTCACTCATAAAAGGCGAAAAAGCGATGGTCATCGACTGTGGAAAACAAGGTATAACCATAGGCTGCGGCGAAAATTCCGTAATTATAAAAACCCTGCAATACGAAGGCAAAAATGTGATGTCCGCTGCGGATTTTATTAACGGCAGAAAAATAGCTGTCAAAGATAAATTGGAGTAAAAATGAACGTCGCTTTTATAAAGTCATATAAATGCTTGGACAATATTTTTCGCAAAGGTGCATATTCAAGTATAGAGTTAAATGAAACCTTGCTAGATTCCGCCGAAAAAGACCGCCCGCTAATTACAAAAATCGTATACGGGGTTCTTGACAAAAATATTACGCTTGAATATGAAATAAAACTTTATGCCCAAAAAATAAAACCTGCCGTATTGCCGATATTAAAAATTGGTCTTTATGCGTTGAGATATTTGTCGATTCCACAGTTTGCCGTCATTAACGAATGTGTTGAGCTTACCAAAAATATTGGCAAAAAAGAGCTGTCGGGATTTACAAACGCAATTTTGAGAAATCTTTCGCAAAAAAAAGAGTTCCCTTTGCCCGAAAATATCGACGAAAAATTGTCGGTAAAATATTCTTTTCCTTTGTGGGCAGTCAAAAAACTTATTGCTGAAAAAGGCGAGGAATTTACCCAAAATTTTTTGGCATACGAACCGCCGAGACTCACGCATATAAGGATAAATCTAAACGCCGTTTCGGTCAAAGATTTTTGTGAGTTATTAGACAATCAAAAAATAAATTACAAAAAATCTATATTTGACGACGCTTTATTTGTCGAAGGGATGCCCAAAATAAATAAAAAATTTTTCACGCCGATGTCCGTAGGTTCTATGGCTGTGGTCAAGGCTCTTGACGCGCAAGGCGAATGCGACGTTTTGGATGTATGTGCCGCACCCGGTGGAAAATCCGTTTTTATGGCGCAGTCAGATAAGTCTGCAACGGTCACGGCATGCGACATTTATCCGCACAGAGTAGAGCTCATCAAGTCTTACGCAAAAAGAATGGGGGTAAAAAATATCGAAGCAGTTATCTGCGACAGTGCGGAATTCAACCCCGATTTTGAAAATAAATTCGATTATGTTCTTTGCGATGCGCCGTGCAGCGGAATGGGAGTTTTTTACGACAAACCCGATATAAAATTTTTCAGACAAGAAAAAGACATTGCCGAGCTTTCCGCTTTGCAAAAAAAGATTCTGCTTAACGCTGCGGCGTATGTAAAAAAAGGCGGTTTTTTGGTTTATTCCACTTGCACAATTTTTGACGAAGAAAATGCCCAGAACGCCGACTTTTTGCTCAAACACAATCACGAATTTGAATTTTTGAGCTACAACCTGCCAAAATTCGGTCAAATTAACGGCGAAAAACAGTTTTTTCCGCATATAGACGGAGTGGAAGGGTATTATATCGCCAAATTTACAAAAAAATAAATTTAGAAAATGAAATTATTACTTGACTATGATTTAAATACATTAGAAAAAGAGCTTGCGCCGTTTGGGCAGCCGAAATATGTTGCAAAGCAAATCTTTGGCTGGATAAATAAAGGACGGGATTTTGACGAAATGACAAACGTTTCAAAAGACTTTCGTGAACGGCTAAAACAAGATTTTTATGCTGTGGGTGTTACTGTCGAAAAAAAACTGACAAGCAAAGACGGCACGGTAAAATACTTGTTTAGGCTCAATGACAACAATTTTATCGAAAGCGTTTTGATGAGCTACAAATACGGACGGACGCTTTGCGTTTCCACCCAAGTGGGTTGCCGTATGGGATGCACTTTTTGCGCAAGCGGTATAGGGGGACTTGTCAGAAATCTGACCGCAGGAGAAATACTGTCACAAATCGTTGCAGTCAACCGTGATTTTGACGACGAAAAAAGGGCCGTCACCAACGTCGTGCTTATGGGTAGCGGTGAGCCGCTAGATAATTACGACAATGTCATAGCCTTTCTCCGACTGGTTAATAGTGCGGACGGACTTAATATTTCTTATAGAAATATTTCCCTTTCGACTTCGGGCATTGTGCCTAATATGTATAAACTTGCTGACGAAAATATGCCGATAAATTTGACCGTCTCTTTGCATTCCGCAACGCAGCAAAAACGGGAAGAAATTATGCCCATTGCCCGAAAATACAGCATTGATGATATAATAGCTGCGGCGAAAAATTATTTTGAAAAAACGGGCAGACGGGTTATTTTTGAATATACCTTGATTGACGGCGTAAACGATAGTTTTGTCGACGCCGAAAAATTGTCAAAACTCGTTAGGGGAATGTCTGCACACATAAATCTTATACGGCTAAATCCCGTCACAGAAAGCGCGCATAAACCCGCTTCGTCTAAAAATGCTTACGCTTTTGCGGAAAAACTAACTTCGTTGGGAGCGTCGGCAACGGTACGCAGACAAATGGGGGTTGATATTGATGGCGCCTGCGGTCAATTACGACAAAGACATATTTCAGACATAGACAAAGCGGTTGAGGAAATCAACCATACCGAAAACATTGACAATAACAACCATAAAGCAAAAAAAATTCATTAGCAAATTTTGCGGAGGTAAAATTTTTATTAACGGAAGAGTAATAAAGGGCGTGGGCGGAGTTTTTGAAGTTTTGACAGATGAAGGAAAATTTATCTGTTTTCCAAGAAAGCGTTTACGTCACAATGAACAAGATATATTGATAGGCGACCAAGTCAGCATACAAAAAATTTCACGTGGAAAAGGCTCGATTGAAGAGGTTTTGCCACGAAAAAACCGTATGAAAAGACCTATTGTCGCCAATGTCGACCAAGTTTTTATCGTCACGGCACCTATGCCGCCTGCGGATTTTTCACTTGTGGATAAAATTTTGTTAAATTGCAAAACTCAAAATATTTCAGCGATTTTGGTCATAAACAAATGTGAAGCGGCATCCGAACATTTTTTCAATAGAGTTAATTGTAATTACAACGGCTTGACTGACGGCATAATCACTGTGTCCGCACACAAACTCATCGGCATTGACAAACTCAATGAACTTTTGTCAGGTAAAACAACTTGTTTTGCGGGTCAATCGGGTGTGGGCAAAACATCTCTACTAAACGTTATTTTGCCCGAACACAAAGGCGAAATCGGGGCTATTTCCGCTAAAATTCAGCGTGGCAAAAATACGACTAGACACAGTCAGTTATTTTGTTTTGATGACGGATTTATTGTTGACACACCAGGTTTTTCGCTTTTGGAATTGAACGACATAAAATCTGATAAACTTTCCACTTACTATGACGACTTTGCATTGTATGCCAACAAATGTAAATACAAAAACTGTACACACACGGCAGAACCAAACTGTGCAGTAAAAAAGGCAGTTGAAAACGGAGAAATTTGCGCTGAAAGATACGAGCGGTATTTGGATGTATACAAGGAAATTTTGGAAGCAGAAAAAAATAAATATTAAAGATTTGCTTAATACGAACACAAGAAAAGGAGCATAGGTTATGAGTAAAGTAATGATTTCACCCTCAATATTATCTGCTAATTTCGCTTTTATGGGCGAAAATGCCGTGATGCTTGAAAAAAGCGGAGCGGATATGCTTCATTGTGACGTTATGGACGGTGTTTTTGTTCCTAATTTGACCTTTGGAATGAAGATGGTTTCCGACATTAAGCCATTGGTAAACATTCCGCTCGATGTTCATTTGATGATTGTTAAGCCTGAAAATTATGTCGAAAAGTTTATCAAGGCTGGAGCGGATTATCTTACCATACACCTTGAAGCAACCGAAAATGTTGAGAATACTTTAAAGCTAATACGCTCTTTTGGAGCAAAGTCAGGCTTATGTATAAAGCCCAAAACTACTGTCGAAGAAATTGAAAAATATATTGAGCTTGTTGATTTGATTTTGATAATGAGTGTCGAACCGGGCTTTGGCGGACAAAAATTTATGCCTGAAGCTTTGAACAAAATCGCAAAAGCAAAACAAATAATCGGGAACAGGAATATTGTTTTGGAAGTGGACGGCGGAATAAATACCGAAAACGCTGCCGCTTGCATATCCGCAGGGGCAAACTGTCTTGTTGCAGGAAATGCAATCTTTGCTACCAAAAACAAAATTGAGACGATAAAAAAGCTGAAAGGCGACTGACATTTTTCCCATTTGCGGCATATTATGATAGCGAAAGGGGGAAAATCTAATGAGAATTATATGTATCAAAGCGCCTGTCGTGCTTAGACCGCTACTAAAATTAATATTTCGTAAACAACTTTGCAAAAAATAAAATCCGCTTGATAACAGCGGATTTTTTATTTTTTAAAAATTAAAATAATTATGCGTTTTTTGCTGATAACGCAAAATTTGTTTTTAGGGGAAAATTTAGGATTCTGCCGAAACTTCTTTGTGCTTTTGTTTTAGTTCGGGTTCTTTTACAAATTTATCCAGCAACCTAAATGATATCGGGTAAACTCCGATTACAAAAAATGTAACTATGGCATATCTAATAGTGCGAAAAGCGAAATTGCCTGCCGAAGCGGTTTCAAGCCATTCCGAGCCGCCAGGCACGATATTTACGGGCAGTTTTATAAGCTCGTTTAGTCCAATATATAATGCGCCGCCAAGAATTACACGTAAAATCATTCGCCACCAAACCCGAGTATTTTTAAATTTTGTAATTTTTTCTTCAAAATATATGCCCGCAATAAAGCCTGCAAGCATACCTAGGCTTGTAAAGTAATCATTTGTGCGGCAGTAAAAAATGCCTATCATTCCGATTGCTAAAGTAACCAAATAAATGTAGTACTTGTTTTTTATGACTGAGCGTAAAAAATACATAAAAAACACAACGAACAAGCCCAAAGCCCAGCCGGCGATAACGTCCGTAGGGTAATGCACGCCAAGATAACTGCGAGATAGTCCGACTAATAGCGGAATAATAATTGCGATAACAATAAGCCATTTTTTGCGTTTGTATACGGGTAATGATGAGTAAATAGCGGCAGACCCCGAAGAGTGTCCCGACGGGAAAGAATAGCCTTGCGCTACCACGTCAAACGGATCGGCGTCGGCATCCACAAGTTTTTTGCATTCAATTTCAGCGTTGTCAAAATACGGGCGTCTGCGGTTTGCGATATTTTTTATCATAGGATTAAGCACATTTACTGTCAATAAATTAAATCCAACAAATTCGCCAAAACCTTTATTTAAAGACCAGTACAAAAATCCCAAAACAGCAACCATGATATATTCTTCGCCGAACATTGTTATTATTTTTGCTAACGTGTCGGTGAATGACGAACTAAGTCTTTGCAAAAACAAAATGAAATCGACTTCCCAGCCAAAGAAAAAAGTATTGCCCTCAAAAAAAGCTAGCAGAAAATTCATTTACAATCCCCCCTAAATTTTTTTATAACTATAAATAAGTATACCAAATACCACATCTATTATCAATACTCAATTTGGTTTTTGTGTACCAAAAGTTATTTTTGCTTGTTTTGTGTTTAGTCGGATGATTTTTTTGCATAAAAAAACGACCGCAAAACGGTCGTTTCTTAAATAAACGGTATTAAAAAAAATTATTTTTCGTTTTTATTAGCAGTTCTCAAACAACGGGTGCATACGTATTCAGTGGATTCTTTTCCTTCGATTTCCA
>DAOPIV010000058.1:0-7217 GCA_035399325.1 Clostridia bacterium
TGCGATTGTAGCATTGTATCGCTGGCTTTGTCAAGCGAAATTAAGGCACGTTTTTGCGAAATGGGACTTGTTTTTTCTACCGTCGTTCATATAAAGAAAAAAGCCCCGCTGGGAGACCCAATTGAGATAAAAATACGCAACTACACACTGTGTCTTAGGGCTACCGAAGCCGAACATATATATGTTATGCCGCTTGACTGTGAAAAGTCGCTTAATCAAAAATTGGCTCAATAAAAATCATAAAGGTGTAATCTATATCTTTGGGTCATTGGTTTTTGGTTGACAAAAAATCCGAACATATATATATAGAATGAAAGTTTGCCTACGACTAAAAGCTGACACGAAACACACTTTTGCTTATACAAAAAATTTTTAAAATAGAAAAAAGAGAAAATACGCCCTTATTAAATAACATATAATGTAAAGGAAAATAAATAAAAGCGTTATGAAGACAGATAAAAAAATCACAAAAACAATCGCCCTCGCTGGCAATCCCAACAGCGGAAAAACAACGCTGTTTAATTTGCTAACGGGAAGCAACCAACATATTGGCAACTGGCCGGGCGTAACCGTTGAACGCAAGGAAGGACGACTTATTCACGAGTCTTCCATAAAAGTCGTAGATTTACCCGGCATTTATTCACTTTCTCCTTTATCTATTGACGAACAAGTTGCCTACAAATATCTCACTGAAGAAAAACCAGACCTGATTATAAACATCGTTGACGCCACAAATCTTGAGCGAAACCTTTTTTTAACAACCCAGTTGCTTGAAATCGGTTGCGATATGGTAGTCGCACTTAATATGCAGGACGAATTGGAGAGTCAGGGTAAAAAAATAGATTTACAAAAACTGTCGGAGATTTACGGCGTAAAATTTTTTTCAATCTCAGCAAGCAAAAACAGCGGCGTGGAAGATCTTGTCAAATACGGTTTGGGTGAAAATTTATCAAAACCAAAACCTTTGAATCTAACAAAAACTTCCCGTGACGAAATCGCCGCTGAAAGATATATGCAAATCAGCAAGACTGTTTGCACTGTCTTGACACACACTAACAATTTCAAAAAAAACACAGTCAGCAGCGAAAGTTTGTCCGTATCAGATAAGATAGATAAAATAGTTACAAACAAATGGCTTGCGTTTCCTATTTTTGCTGTTATTATGACTTTCATTTTTTATGTGAGCATTGACGGACTTGGAGGTTTTCTTTCAGATTTATTAACCGAGCGTTTTTTTCCGTGGATAACCGAAACCACACGCACAGGGCTAAGCGCTCTGCCGTTTTGGCTGAATTCACTTGTTGTGGACGGCATTATGCAAGGCGTTCTTTCTGTTGTGGGGTTTGTACCTCAAATAATGCTGCTTTTCGGTTTTATCTCAATACTTGAAGCGTCGGGCTATATGGCTCGTGTAGCGTTTATTATGGACAGGCTTTTTAACAAAATCGGGCTGAATGGAAAATCTTTTGTCGCTATCATTATAGGATGCGGCTGTTCAGTACCCGCAATTATGTCCGCCCGCACAATCAAAAATATCAACGAGCGAAATTCAACGATAACCCTCGCTCCCCTTATGCCTTGCAGTGCAAAACTAGCTTTGTTCAGCTTTTTCACTACAGCAGTTTTTGGCGGAAACGGACTTATCGCCGTGTCGCTTTATTTTGTAAGCATCATTTGCATAATTATCGGCGGGCTTATTTTAAAAATATTTAACCGTAAAAAAGTTGACGTCAGCGATACCTTTATTATGGAATTGCCCGTTTACCGTGTGCCGCAAATAAAAAACGTGCTGCGTGAAATGTGGGAAAAAGGCAAAGCTTTTATCGTTAAGGCAGGTACTGTGATTTTTGTCGCTTCGGTTATACTTTGGTTTTTGCAATCGTTCGATTTTACCCTTACAATGGTCGTGTCAGATAAAAGCATACTGGCAGCACTTGGCAGGCTTATTGCGCCGCTGTTCGCCCCTTTGGGTTGGGGTGAATGGCAATTCGCCGTAGCGACTTTGACGGGATTGGCGGCAAAAGAAACCGTCGTATCAACCTTGCAGATACTATATTCCGGCGCTCCGATTTCATCTGTTATTTCACCGCTGGCGGCGTATAGCTTTTTGACGTTCAACCTTTTGGCAGCACCTTGCATAGCTGCGATTTCAACGTCTTTTAAAGAACAAGGCAAAGCAAAATACGGCTGGTTTTCAGTAGGTTTTCAAATAGGCTTGGCATATCTCGTATCAATGGCAATATATCAAATAGGCAGATTAGCAACAGAATATTCGGCAAACTTTTGGACTTTTATAGTGGTCGCCGTTATAATCATATTGCTTTATCTCAGCGTTAGATTTTTAGCAAAGAAAAAAGGCTGTAACTACGAATGTCACCATTGTCCCAAAGCCGACACCTGCCGCAAGAAAAAATAAAACGAATTTCCTTATTTATAGTTTTTTAATTATGCAATCGGAATAACATAAATATATAAAAATTTGTTCAAAAAAATCCGCAATTTTCTGCGGATTTTATTTTACAAAAATGTTTGTGATTTTGAGTTTTTTAAATAAATAATTAATGCTAAATTTCTTTTCGATTGAAGAAAACACAACTTAATACCAAAATCAAAGCGATATAAAGTATTTGATATATGTAAATATTCGGTATTATCGGCGTAAATTTAAAATAAGCGATTGTCGACGGTTCCGTATACGACGGCGCCATAAAATATGAAATAGGAAAGAAATTACCTAAAATATTTCTATATTGAGCGATATTGAACGGCAATGAAGAATTTATGAACGGCAATGCATTATATTCATACACATTATAATAAGTATAAGCCAGTAAACCCACAAAAGCCGAACCGTGTCCTTTTATAAAAATCGACGCTAAACCAGTGACAGACATAGCGACAAGCATATTTAAATAATTTTGCGTGAAACCAACCAAAATATCTGACCATAAATACGGCACCTTAAAAATCAGCATTAATAAATAAATATTGATAAAAAGCAAAATTTGAATAACCGTCGAATAAATCAAAACAGCTAAAAATGTGCCAATAAAATATTTTGTTCTCGAGTGATAACTCGTTAATATTACTTGAATATTACCAGTCTGAGCGTCAGGTCCCACAATACTCGAACCCAAAAAAATTGCCATTATAAGACCGTACACTACTGAAACGACAAGGTAATTGTTGAACAATAGCTGGTATTTTGCTTCACTGTTAATAGCCGAACCTACGGAAGTCAACACACCAGAGCTAAGAGCATTAAAATTTAAAAGCAAAAAAAGAATTGCAGAGAAAATTAAAATAAGTTTATTCGAAAGCAAATAATTTAATTTATATTTAATAACTTTATTCATAGATTTTCCAACCCCCCGTTTTTCAACAGCGTTTCGATATACCAATCGTCGAGAGAACCTTTTATTTCGTTCATTTGTGAATGTTTGATAAGAACGCCCTTTTGCAAAACGATAACTTCGTCTGCAACTATTTGTAAGTCTGACAAAATGTGCGTGGTAATAATAACAGTGCCGCCGCTTTGTTTGATTTTTGTTACTTCATTCAGTAAAATTCGCCTTGACACGGGATCAAGTCCGTCAGTAGGCTCGTCCAATACCAGTAATTTTGGATTATGTAAAATTGCTTGTATAAAAGCCGCTTTTTTCATTGTGCCTTTGGAATACTTTGAAAAAACTTTATTTATATGCGGCGTCATATAAAATTTGTCCACAAGCTCATTGAATCGTTCTTGGTAATCCCCAAATTTTTTCCCGCGTAAATCCATTAAGTCTGAAACGTATTCTTTCAAGGTTATCATATCGGGGAAACGCATACTTTCAGGCATATAGCCAAGTTCACCATTTTTTATCAAAAGTTCTATTTCGCTCTCGTCAAAAGTTATTTTGCCTTTGTCTGGATACAATAAATTTAAAACGCATTTTATGAGCGTCGTTTTACCTGCGCCGTTTTGCCCGATAAGAGCGAGCGTTTTACCGTTATTTAAGGTAAAATCAACGTCGCAAAGGGCTTGCGTTCCGTTTTTCCAAAGTCCGCCTTTGTATGTTTTTGAAACATTGGTTATGTTTAAACTCATTTTCCATATTCCTCCAAAATCGATTGCATAAGCTCGTCATTAGTAATAATAGGACCCGATATAAAAATATACATATCATTGTAGTATTGACAAATATTTTGCGTTTCCGTATCTATACATGTAAAAACAGGTGAAAAAAAAGTTATTGTATATAAGTCGCTTATATACTCGGGTGTTATACATGTCGATACAATTCTATGCAATCTCTCGCCTCTGCCATTGATATATAAATCAAAATTTGAAGACGGTAAAGTATCGACCACTTGCGCAGCTAAATATATTGCATAATCGGAATTTGTTTTAAAATCTTCACCAAATGATACTGTTTGATTGTCCTCTGTAAAACCGGTAGGCGTATATTCAATTAATGTAGTCGGATCTATACCATAACTTGAAATTCCAAAATCTATATTGGTTATTTCAAAATCTTTTCCACAAGGAAGCACGTTAAAATACAACATTGAAGCAGGTTTCGGTAGGAAATCTTCGAATGGGTCACCTGTATCAACAGAAAATCTCTGAACCCAATTTTCTATCTGTATATATCCCATAGCAAAATCCGATCTTTCAATCACATTGATTTTTAAAGACCCTATATCGAACTGTTCCGTAGTATCGGGATAAACTATATCTATTTTTGATATTGTCAAAGTTTCATTCGCTGTTATATTTATTTGCAAGGTTTTAGAAAAATAATCATTGCCAGCATAACTCCACCCGCCGTTTCTTATAATCCAGCTTTCAGCAGATAAAATAGTTCCGTCATCGGTAATCAAATTGATAGCGGTGATATTTTCGGGACTGCTTATCTCGCTAAGTTCTTTTTCGTCAACAAAATAAAAATTTATCTCCGCTTGATCGCCCTCGTAAAAATTCATTTGACCTTGACAGCGGAAAAAGAACTGTTTAAAATGCTCTATTCCGCTTCCAACGATAGCTTTATATACCACGACAAAAAGCATGGAACAAACGATAATGGCAATAATAAGTCCAAAACTAATAATTATTTTTTTTGTCATTTATTCTCCTTTGGTAATAAATTACAACTTTTCATCACTACACACCGTAATTATTTAATAAATCTTCCACAATACTGCTGTCATAAATACCAGTTCTACTACAAAAATTCCTTCCCGAAACCTCGAAAACCGTTTGCGTTTCAATATCTACAAAAGTAAATACGGGAGCATAAAAGGTTATCGTTAGATAATTATTTTTTTTAAATTCAACATGTTCTGGCGTTACACATAACGATACTATGGCATGCTCCCTTACGCATTTCTCAACCATTAAACTAATATTGTTCTCGGGCAACACGTCTACTGTTTGTGGTTTTAAGTAAATTTCATAATCTGGATTTAAGGTAAATTCTTCGTCGAAAGAAATCATTTGCATTTCCTTATATCTTGGCGGAACATATTCAAGTAAAGTCGAGGGGTCTATGCCGACACCGGGAACACCAATATTAACTGAAATTAACTCAAAATCGTTCACTAATGAATTTATGTTAAAATATAGCATTGAGAAATCACCCGGGATAATATATTCGGTTACTCCTGGCTTAAATTTCACAATCTCAAAATCCCATGTAAAGTCAACAATATTTAAAAACATTTCAAATTCCGATCGTTCTATCGCATTTATATTTAATTCGCCAATATCAAAATACTCGGGTACGTCAGGGTAGATCACTTCAAATCCTATTATCGTGACGCTTTTATCAAAAGACAAAATCAGACTTAATGTTTTCATATTGTATTCCCCATAAAACGCACTGAATTTATTTTCTATTTCGTTTTTGATTTCCCAATCGGTGACTGATAAAATCTCTCCATCAGTCGTATATAAATTTATTTCCGAAATATTTTCTTTGTTTCCCATTTCGCTAAACTCTTCTTCGTCTAAGAGATAAAACGTAAGGATGGATTGCTCATCTTTATATACATTAAATCGCCCTTGACAACTGAAAACATATTGTTTAAAATGCTCTATTCCGCTTCCAACAATCGCTTTATATACTACTACAAAAAGCACGGAACAAACGATAATAGCAATAATAAGTCCAAAACTAATAATTATTTTTTTTGTCATTTTCACTCCTATATTTACGACTTGGAAATATAGGAGGGTGATTTCACACCCTCCTAAGAGGTGCCTTAATAAGGAATTGCCTCCGAATAACTATCATAAGTATAATCTGCGCTTATATCATAAGTAGACATTAATCTACCATAAAACCAATGTTCGCCATAACCATAAGTGTGTACAACGCACGAGCCGTATTTACACAAAATCGTCGAATTAGCAGGAATATTCCATGTTATCGATAAAGAAACGCTTTCTGATTCGCCATAACCAACTTCAGGCGAAACACTAAAATACAGTTGGACTTTTTTTACTAGAAACGAAGCGGATGCTTGACCTGAAACTGAAGCATCAAATGATTTTGTACGAGATACACTATATGTAACACTCGACGGCAAAGACGTCTCATTTCGTGCTAAATGTGTAAATTCGGCGCTAACATTAAAATTAGTTCCAGTGTAATAATATTGTTCCCCATTCATTCCGGGATCGCCGCCCAGTATTGTGACGCCACCATTATCGGCAAAAGCGGTTACGGGCAATACCAAAACTGCTAGCAAGATAGCACACGCAATAAGTGTGATTTGCAAAACTTTTTTCATAAATTATACCTCCTAAGGTTCGTTTTAAACCTTAAATACACCTTATCAAAAAATGTACTGTTCGTCAAGTAAAATGAAAAAATAGTTGTTTTGTTCACTTTTGAAGAAGAATCTAGCTGGCTCGTAAGGAGCTAACAATGCTTAAAATTATCACAAAATATAAAAGCGACGGAATCTCCCTTACTTCGTGCGGGTCGATAATTTGCCTGCGTCAAATTATATGCTCAAAAGTGAGCGTCACAGCCGACCGAGCGCATATTGATAAAATCGAGGTCGGTAGAAAAAGACAAAAAATAAAAGAGACACAATATTTTATGTCTCTTTCGTGGTGGAAGTACGGTAGGCTCGTAAGGAGCTAATAAATACAACAATTTCAAGTAAAACGATAAAAGCGACGGAATCTCCCTTACTTCGTGCGGGTCGATAATTTGCCTGCGTCA